>JACZSS010000002.1 GCA_022574115.1 Candidatus Heimdallarchaeota archaeon
TATTATTTTCTCGCCTCTAATGCTTCGATACGCGACTGCAAAGCATCATTCTTGGCACTCAATTCTTTGATGGCATTGACCATTGTGAAAAACATCTCATGGGGATTGAATTTTTTCAACGGAACTTCGTCCATGATTGGACCATCATCGTCATCACCAATCTTGTAGTGATGTGTAGATGTCTTGACTGTATTTGGTAGCACTAGTTCTATTTCATCAGCCACCACACCCACATGCTCCTCGCCAGTGTCCTCAAATCCAAACTGGCCGTTGTGTCTGAATACTCTTGGTTGGATGCCTAGTATTTCAGTCAAGCCGGCTACATAATCTCTTAACACAGTTTTTATTCTTACATCACTGGTAGCAGTCCATGCAGTCGTGGTTTTCTTCTCTGCCAGATCACCTGCCAGAAACAGATCAAAATCAGTGCCGCCTTTGGTCTGCTCCTCGATATACATCCCGTAATTGGTGGTGATTGCTCCCGCTCCAATTGGATTGGTAATGTAAATCGTATAATGAATGGTGCTGGTCTTGGTGGTCAGTATTTCTACGCGGTTATATTGCCCAAATGAATTACCGCTCACGTTGACATCAAAATCATTCTGAAAGCCAACAGCATTTGCAGTCGCTATGACAGGGAAATTAATTATGCCAATTCTATCCTGAACGGCAGCACCCACTGCAAACCGTTTGGAGCTATCTGTTAATGCCAGATCTACGGCGATCTGAAGTAACCTGCTGGTGGTATTGAGGTTGAATACATTTAGATTACTATCCTCTGCATCCTGTATCTTGACCGTTGCCCCGGTCCGCAGTATGATGCCCTTGGTTGCATCTACAGGTTGGATATAGATTTTGCCTTTGTTATTAATAATATACATATCCGCGTCGTCATGATAGACCTCACCATCGGAATCTGTGCCAAACAGGGCCTTGACACTATCCTCGAATATCATATTACCGGTGACATTACGGGAGCCATCAGCCAGCAAATATTGTGTGTGGTCATCATCGGCTAGACCACCAACGGAACCGTGATCAATGATTTTCTCAAGTTCAGATATTAGTGCTCGTTTCAATACCCCACCATCAGAATAAATGATCCAATCACCCGTAACCGGAATTGTAACACTCAACCCCTCTAAGTGGTCTATAACCTCTGCACCCGTATCTATTGCAAAACTTAGATTCTTATCCGGCATGGTTAGGGTTCGAGTTGTTGCAGTGGTCAAGGCAGCTAGTACCATTTTAATTAATTTTGTATCGTCACCCTCATCAAATATGACAAAATCATCGTCTGAGAAACTACCAGTATCAGGCACGGAGTCAGTACCCGATGAAACGCTTGAAGCCGATTTACCACTGCCCGTTATAATTTCATTATCAGGCCGATTCTCAGCAATGTGTCCTGCACTTGCTGCATTGACATTGGCTGCAATTTGTGACTGCATGAGTAAGATATCATTTTGTATTTTGTTTAATTTGCGTGCCAATTCTTTGATATCAGGATTTTGTCTGATATAATCCATTGGCCCTAAATCACTCATATTATATGCCGTGCCTCTTCTCTGCGGTCACTGTAACCAATCGTCTTTGTCCACTGCCAGCATTGCGAATCCACTGTAAAGCAGTGATCAACAGTTCACCATCGTTACCTGATGAGTGATTGCAGATGCTAGTATCAGACGCTGTTGGTAATTTGGCTGCCAGGGTTTTGCCAATGACCAATGCACTATATGACTGAGCAGGATTATCAAAATCAAGCGTAAAGGTTAGGGTTCGTCTGGCACTCTCATATTTTGCGACTTCTGCCAGCAATAGCTTTGCGGCTTCACTTGAGCTGTTGACGTTGGGTTTGATGACAATTACATCCTCATCACCCAAGGCATGTACAAACTCATTACTGGTGGTCACAGGTACTAATGCCGTGCCACTATCACCCCTGACGTAAACCTTATCCCTGATATTATCTGCATCTATATTATATTCCCACGATCCTGGTGTCAGGTATTCCACAATATCCGCTTTAGTAATTGTCAGACTGGTTGAACTGATATTTCCCACACTTACAATATTATACTCATCTGCACTTGGATCATACCACCATATCGAATTAGAAATATCACAAATGGTCTGAAAAACTTCAATTCGTGTTTTATCTCTAAAGTCCTCAGTCAAGCATATAGTACTACTATTTGCAATAGAATCATTAATCGTGATTGACCACAAGGTCGCAAGGTCATTGATCTGAGTAGCAAGATCCTTGACAACTACCCAATAATCACCAAGGCTCAGCCCCTCTGTCAATGGATTGGTGTTGGAATTAAGTACCAGTGTTGTTGTCGTACCATCTGAGATAATCACTTGTCCTGTTACTGGTACATGGTCCGCTGTAAGTGTGACATTAACATACAGGTGTCTCACTGCTATTAGTTTTCTATTAATGGCGTCTTGTCCACCCGCAACAAATATCTTGATAGAATACAGCGTAAAAGTGCCATAAGTAGCAACAGTAGTCAGGTATTTAGTAGGATCTGCTTCAAAATCTGATACATCATCTTTTGTTATTAATTTGGATATCCAATTTGTCCCATTAAATCCTGCAACATTATCTCTATTGGTATAAAACCGGCCTCCTGCATCAGAGCTTCGAATATATACGCCTTCATATTCGCTGGTATCAGTGTCGAGTATCCCGATAAACGGATCATCGTTGTTGCTATCTGAGGCTGCAAATTTACTTAAGACCCTGAATTGACAGGCAATATCAATCGAGTCAATTGATTTAACAGTTGTTCCTGTTTCAATGGCAAGAAAACAAGTAAATAATAAACCTATATCTTGAGCTGCACCGATTGCACCGTAAACCGAAGCATTGCCGTTGCCGCCCTCATCATGGTACACCTCATCAGGTGCAGTGGTAATCGTTACTGAGTCTGAGACATCATTGCCCACGATCTTAAAAGCATCACTTGCACCATCTGAATATTGTTTATCCTCTAACGGCACGTCTTCCAAGTTGGGAGTAATTCTCATGTTTGCTTTTCTGGTGTTGGTATAGTGCAGAAATCTGGTGTTGTGTTCGTCTGTTGACCAAATACCCGAACCATACAAACCACGATCTTTTAACTCATATGCGTTGGTGGCGTTAGTTCGGGTTATCTGTCGGATATATCCGCTATCCAATATAGCATTGTAGTTGGCTATTTGGTTTAATAGTTTTCTCGATTTGTCGTATGCCCTGTATGTGATTTTATCTTGACTAATGCTCATGCTTCGTAATTCACCTCTAAAGATTATATTGGAATATTTACTGTGTGTCTTGATGATTGATTTTAATGCGTTGGCTTTCAGGGTTGCAATGTTACTGAATCCTTTATCAAGTATTTCGATTTCTGCTGTCGCGTAAGCGTTGATTGATTGTAGGACACTGTAACCTTGTATTCCCGAAAGTGTGGCTGTACCTGTGAACGTCACCGAACTTCACCCCTAAATCGACTGATATCATAGATATCATCTATGAAATCGACTCGTTCAAGTAATCTACGTTCTACCATGTTTTTGATACGCACCTGCTTTGTGGTGATAAGCTCAGTCACCTCAAGAACTGCATAAGCATTGATTGATTGAGTTAGGCTGTATCCCTGTGTATTGAATTCAAATGAGTAATAATCATTGAATCCCTTCGTAGGAGTTACCCACTCAGGGAAGGTATGGGTTAGTGATCCTTCTCCTGTCAATGCAAATCCTTCGTCCGATGATTCAAAATTATAAGTCGTCATGGTGGTTAATCCTGTTCAATTATGATCTCATCGACCTCAAGAATCACTCTTGTGGTCGCGCTAGTGCTTGTCAGCATGATTAAAGAGGTTCGTATTTTCTTCACTTCCTGGGATGGTGTGGCATTAATCACCGTTGCGGTGGTGAACGATGTTGTCCATCCCGATGTAGGTTTAGTGGTGGTGGCATCATTCTTGTATCTCATGTACATAGTTCGATCTGTTAGGATCTCAAGTTTGAACCACACCCATACTTCCTCATTCAGTGTTAGTGCCGTTGTTGAGTCAATGCCTTCAAGGTTGGAATCCGTCCAACTACCTGTGTTAAGGTTAAGCCATCTCATTAGATATGATGTGGCCGTATCGGTCCAACGCATCCCTCCGGCATTCCAATCAGTATCAGACGCACCACCATATTGAAACCCGAAACTAATCCATACTTCTGGTTTAGTTGATGGAAAGTTCTTGTAGATCCTAGCCCGAATATAGATCGAAAACGGAGCAATGATATTTAGTGATGAAACGTCTTTTTCTGCGTACCCGTGTTCTTCCTTACTGCTGGTAAATTCCTTGTAGTGGCGAATCCCCTTAAGATTGGTCAACAGTTGCCACCCGTGTCCATTGGTTCAGCGAAGGTATAGAGTGATGCACAATCACCCGTGACCACAAACCCTTCTAAGGTTGATTCAAATGTATAAGTAGTATCAGTACCAGTACCCGTAATCGGCCACACAGGAAACTTAAAAGTCAAAGACCCATCACCAACTAAGGTGAATCCCTCATCAAAATAAGTGTCAATGGTCATATATACCACGTACTCCCGATCAATGGATCAAGTGCAGTCACCTTGATAGTCTGGAATATTCCCTGACAGGTAAATATAGCCAGTTCTTTAGATCCGACTGTATTATTTCGTGTCACACCTCCAAGGGTGAAGTTTTCCATATCAATTTGAATGTAATGTGTGGCATCCTGCCAAATCTTGAAATGAAAGTTTTTCTTGGTCGATCCATCCTGCATGGTTAAGAAGTCAGTATAAACAATTTTAGAATTGGCTGATTGACGCATTATATCAAACGTTGCCACAAACACCTGATTACCGAATATATACTCAGATGGATAACTCTGACTCTGTGGTTTATCAGGTGTTAGTGCATTATCAATCACCAAGGAGAAATCAAGGATGTCATCAGTAATGGCAGTACCACCTGACGAATGCACCCCGCTTGAAAAAGTGCTACCCCAATTAGCAACCATCGGATTTGACCCTGCTGACCACATGAAATGTTTATCGTGAGCACCGGGTATGATCAACTTACCTGCATCACTGGCACCTGCAAACTGCGGTGCAGCGATCTTCTGACCCACGCCATTGATGCCATAAACAGCCATATTTTCCCGCTTTCTAAAATCAATACTAAAATTAAGATTCTTGATATAAATACCTAAATATGAATCATAAATCCCGGTCTCACTTGAATAATCCTCAGATCGTAATAAGAAATCAGGTAAGGCGGATCCAACATCCGCAGCCTCTAAAATGTGGGTGTAGGGATTACTTCCAGAATTGGTAGTTTTACCCAGAGCATAATATAACGGAATCGCATTAACTGCGGTCGCGTTCATTGCTAAACCAACTGCGTATCCAGGGAAATAAACGTCCTGTGGTGTGCGTGCTGCACCAGTAACATGAATGTTTAGGTCTCGTTTCTCAGTGGGGAAATTTCCCCACAAAATGTTTTGTTTACCGAATTGATAATATTCGGTTGATGCAAGACTGATCAAATCATCAGCATAAGATGAGGATCGCTTAAATCCAATGGTTTGGTTTTGAAATCGTTTAGTCATTTGAGAATCACCATTAATGCACCAAAAACAAAAGCAATTAATTGGTCCCTAGTCGGTTGAGATCGTAAATATATTGGAATGAAGTTAAACGTCATTATCCTTAGTGCTGTGGTTGCTGCACCTAATCGCCTTGAGTTCTCATTCTTCTGTCTGAGTAAAGCACTAATCTGAGCCATCATTAACGCAATAGCCCCCGCTTGTGCACCTAATCTAAGTGCTCCTGATATACCAAGGGTTGCAACCGATTCGACAGCAAACGCGGCAGCGATAAACTCAATCGTTCTTAATCCTGTTTCTATTGCCAGCCTAAGCACGGTATCAAGGGAATAACCGAAGGCCTCAGCGAAGGCTAGTCCGACCTCAGCAGTTCGTCTGATGTTGGTTGCAAAATTAGCCATTGCTCGATTTGCTTCTTTGATATCAGAAGTATCTACTATTGCCTTAACTCGAATGCTGGTACTCATGCCGTCACACTCACTGACTGTTTAACCATCTCAATTCGATAATATGCAACTGATATGATTACATTAGTATCCCATATCCAGTCAAGAGTAATCAGATAAGCTCGATCTATGGTTAAATTCTCAGTCATCAGTGTAAGATCGATCTCTTCAATAAGCTCTTTAAACGTGGTTTCTGAGGTTCCCGCAAATGAAAACTCAGCAGTAATGAAATATGTCTCATCCCTGTATTTATCCGTCAATCGGGTAGTTCGTAGATCTTCTTTGATTATCTCAAACTTACCACTGGCTGCAGCACCACCGCTGTCAGGTACGCCTTGAAGCTGAATTAAGGGTCTTGTGGATAAAGCAGCAACATTAGCCATAGTTATATTTGCCCGTAAGAACGTCACTAAATCGGCAGCTGCCTTGAATGCTGCCATTACCCCTCAACCTCAAAACCAATGACTTTAAGAGATGCTCGTATCTCATCCCATGATACTGTTTTCACTTTTTCCATTAATTCGACTGAGTCAATCGGTCTGGTACCTGGTGTCGTTGGATTCTCATAAAACATATCGCCTTCATTGCCCTTACCGGGTCGTCTATCAATATGGAATTCTGCATAAGGTAAACCCTCAAGGAATATATCATCAAACTCGATTTCAATACTATCCTCATGCCCTTCAAAAACTACCTGTTGAGTAATCATAGTTTCTAATTTCTGCCGTAAGAGGCCTCTTTTTTTGGCAACGTGGGTATTATATGAATTAACAGCATCACTTGCACCGCGCCTGATAGCACTTTCAACGGTATCACGAATGAGTTGGGTGATTTGAGCCTCAGTAAGGTCTTTAACCGTACCGCTTTCGAATCGACCGTCAACCTCAACAGGTATCGAAACATTAGTGGATCCCACCATCTAAGGATTAGACCAATGAAGATGAGATGCGATCTGCTGAGTACCAATGATACTAAAAAAGGTTGACGCTCGTGATTTATTAAGCAGTCTTTCCATTTCTGGGGTAACCAGTTGATCGATGTTCAAAACGGCAACGGTTGAATCAGTCATACCTTTTTCGGTCTGACGTTGATTAAGTAGTATTGCTGCAGCCAGCATTGCGGTTGCTAACTGCTCAGACTCATCAGATGTGCTGGCCGTGCCGAAATAAGCCTCAGCTGTAGTAATTGCATCAGATCGAAGAGAGGACCCAAACGCAAGACCTACTATTGATGATGTAAAGCTTGAAGTAGTCAAATTACCAACTCCGATTATATATTGAACTTATGAAGTTATATCCACTGTAGCACTGTAAACAATAGAGAAAGGATCATATGATATTGGCAGATACCCTTCGGTGAAATTAGCATTGAAATTACCTAATTCATCTACACCACTGTCAAGGATAAGACCAGTATCGACCACCTCATACAATGGGTCTGTTTCAGACCACATCAGAAGTGCTGCGTTGGTCGTGCCGTCAGTGACTTTTAAGGGCAAATTACCTTCACCTGATGCAAACGTTGCACCTAACCACGAAGTACGCAAGATTGCTGCTCCACCGTCACCGTTCTCAGATAATACGCCTAATACTTCCGGTTTCATCCGTTCACCAGTAGTGCCGTCCCTGAAGCCGTTAATTCGATCATCGACGTCGGGAGAAACTGCCAGTAAGAGTGAATAACCCATCATTCGTTCCTTGAAATGATCTGCCATCTGACCGATCAGTTTAGCCAACGTATCAACCATTGTGGTAATAGATGTTAGATCCAATTGAGACGATGCAGTAAGTGAGAAGTGAGTTCCTATTGTTGGTGCTGCATCCGCGTTGGCCAAACCTGTTTTGCCGCCTGCTGGTGTCATTGGATCACCCGCGAAGAACATCCTGTCTTCAGCCTGCATAAAGTAAGCTGCTAGATCACTCTGTTGTCGATCATAAGGAATTACTCCCTTATCGACCCGTTCAAGCTCAAAACGGCCATATGATAAACCATCCACAATAAACGTAACTGGTTGATCCTTGTATTTATATGCGAATTGTGATCGAAGTCTTGCACCATCAGGATCAAGTGTAGTTCTCAGTGGTGTCTTATCCTCTCGGATCCACTGTCTATACGTCTGATCCCCAGGTGTTAGTATTGATCGGTGAACTGCTGCTCGTCTTGCTACTCCGCCATTAATCACAACTTGATTAATTCGGTCACTGTCTAAACGGGTTGCGTCACCCTGTATTCCTGCCATTTTTAATACCCACTAAGGTTGATAAACACAACTTCCGGATTTGAGATATCCTCTGATACTTGGTCTATCTTCCCCACATATTCAAGGGTAGACATTATTAAGGCTGCTGCGTTCTCAGGTCCCGTTGGTGTCGTGTTGGTAAATGTGTTGATAATTGGCTTAACTTCACCTGCCGCAGCAACACCCATACCGTCACCTGGTAAGTGATCATGTGCTGTCGTATCCACTGCAATTAGTGCAACCGTTGCCCTTGCTCCCCTTTTCAACATTCTAACAAGCGTGCCATCTATCAGTCCTACAGACGGATCCCAAGCAACTCCGCTGACAGGATCGGGTATAAGAACGGGTTCTATTAAGATCCCACACCAACCTTGGCCTTTTAATGCTACTTGAGCATCTGCGGTCACTGGTGCAGCTATAGTCACATCACGGTGCGTTACAGGAGTTCCTGCAGTTACTTGACCATCATAAGATAAAAGATCACCAGGTTTAGAGTTATTATCCCCTGCTGATAACCTAACTATCTCAAAATCATATGCAGTGAGCTGATCACCCTTGATAATCGGGTTAATGATGCCCTTACTGCTATATAGCGTCTGTGCCATGTATTAATTCAATCAGTGAATAGATGAACAACATTTAAATCCATTGCCTCTGATGTGGCGAGTGATGATCTCACCAGTCCGGTATAAGCGGGTAACCAGCCCACCGAAGAAGAAACCTATAGACCATATCATCAGTTAAGGCGGGTAAGTGTTGCAACCATGCATTTATCTGCTCGGTCCGTATTGTTTCGGTACCACATATGTTTTTGGTGTCTTATCGTCCTTATCCTTGGTCTGCTTAGCATCGTATTCTGAAAATTCGCTCTTAAATGCTTGAGCCGTGGATATAGCCGTATCTAAAATACCAAGATCTTTGGTGTCTTTATGTGTCTCGGCCAATGCGGGATGCAATGCCTCAAGCGTCTTTAGTTTCTCACTTCGAGCCTTCTCGAACTTTTGAAGTTCTCTCTCAGTTGCCTGTTTGGTGACTATTTCGGTAAGCTCTTTATTGCTTGTAGCCATAGCAGCATTCTGTTTCACCAGCTCTTGCATTGCTGCCCTTAGTTCTGCATCTTGGATGTTATCAACCAGACTGATTTTAAAGCCTGGTTTGGTGTCTGTGGTTTTTCCGGTATATTCGGTTGTTGGTGGTGTTGTTCCACCCTTGTCTTTTTCACTCATGTTGTATTGTCGTCTCCGGCATCATTATGTATTGGTGTCCATATTGGCTCCCAAGGACGGCCACAAGTAGGGCAGCCAGTATTCCCCTGCTCGTGCTCTCTGAGTAGGTAAGCTAATCGCATCTTCTCAACTGTCTTAAGCTGTTCTTTATTCATCGTCTTGGTCCCCTTCCTCATCATCGACATTTTCATCGACATTTTCATCGTTAGTGCTAAAATCAATCATCTCATCGACTCCCTCTTTAAGATCGGATTCCTCAATTCCCTCAATACCAGATTGTTCAAATGCCTTGATCGTGGTAACTCCCGCGGTCTTGAAGGAGTTCACGTTAGCCAGTCTTGAGGCTAATAGTGCGACTTCGGCCTCAGCAGACATAACCCGTCTAACTTTATACAGTAAATCAAATTCAGTACTGATCTCGTTGCCGTCCTCATCCTTATCTGTAAACCACTTGTAATGCTTGTTAAGTTGGTTAACAAACCACTTGAGGTATATCACATACGAGTCTTGCAGATCACGCAAGAAATCAAAATAAGACTCTTCGTTAACCTCAGCACCAGTCAACTGACCCGGCACTATTCCTTCTAATGTGGATTTCGGAATACCTGTTAAGATGCTTAGTAACGTGAGATACACGCCTAAGATCATATTGAAATCAACTGCCGTATCAACGGTCTTGATATCAAAATCAACAGGTTGACCTGCAAGGGTTTTGGGTCTAATGATGGTATCAGCAGCACTTCCGAACTCGGTCATGCTTTTTGCTAATGTTGTGAGGATGCCTGTGCCTTCTGTATCGGTCAATGCTGCCTCATCAACTGCAAGATCCTTGATGCCTGCACCCACGCGCGCAACAAAATAAGCTGAATGAGAGGTTAGCATATAGATAGCAAACATGATGTCCCAGGGTGCCATAAGTGAAGAAAGTCCTTCACCTACCGCCTCAGCACGATCAGTGATCAATTCAAACCACTCATCATTATTTTCCTCTAATTCAATCTTTGGTTGACCAGCATATGAAGCAATTCTCACATTGAAGATTCCTTTTGTTGGCTGGCCACGATTATCATAATACAACCTATATTGACCCGTTGCACCTGCAATATTGATCAGGTTGCCATCCTTGACATTGAACACGTGTAGGGCCTTGCCGTTTCTACGCTGAAAAAAGATGGTCTGTAGTGCCTCAGACCAGTGGTTATCCTTCACTGCTTGAAAGTCATCATTCCAAGGGGTCGGATCTTCAGTACCAGGCATGACACAATCAAAGCCTTTTCGCATGGCATCATTGACCACACCCCTGCATAAGAAACTAGCAACAGGATCACGATAGAAACTGAATTGGATGTTCTGCTTACCAAACCACTGACCGAATCTAAATAGACCCTCTCGTACTTCCTGAGTCTCTACCTTCATGCTCATCTATTACTATACGCTCCTACTCTCAACTTATATGGTACATTAATTAAGAAGTGTTTAAATCTTAGGTAACCCATAGCTAGAGCATCCAACGCATTATATCGAGTTTTGATTATTTGTTCGGAATCCTCCTGGCTATAACTCAGGTATTCTCCGTTAATCTCTGCCTTAAATGGGCAGTCTTTATGGATTCGGATCTCTCGTTTCCTAAATGAGAACTTCATTGCTTCAATGCGTTGTCTTTTGGGATCAAACTGCTCAATCAGTGTTAAACCACGTAGTTTCATCAATGAGTGATCAGGTGCATATCGTGTGGTGATCTGTCTAAAGTTATCCTCTATAATTGTTTGTGCTGGTCGATGTCTGGCATGGAAATCAACAATCATATCAGCTTTGGCATCAAGGCCTAATCTGCCAATATATGCATCAATGATATCAAAATGACCTTGTGTGATGTTGACCATCATAATTGCGGTCTTGGAGGCGTAGTTTGTCAGACCAAAAGCAGGATCAACCAACATGTAATTTAGGCCTGTTTCAGTTAAATCATCAAATTCAATGAAATCATCACCATCAAAGAACCGACCCTTAGATGGTAGGGGGTTGTTGTTTAATTCGGCCTCATAGTCCTCATAATGGAATAGATACATATAGAGTAATGATTCAAGTGGCCACTCTGGGCACTTATACACCTTATACACGCCTATATCCTGCGGCCAATCAGTAACCTTCTCAAGAATATGATCAACCGTGCATTCGCTGATGGTTGGATACCTACCTGATACTAATTCCATTGCCAGCCATTTGGTTATAGGGAAGTGGTGTATTGATCCGGCAAATTGGTAGAAATCAAATGGGTCCTTACGTGTGCCTGTAATGGTTATCTTAGTTCCCTGCTTACGCATAAACTTAACGATCCGGCCTAACCATCTTTCAAGTCGTCTGTTTGCCTCATCACTCACTGCCATATCTTGAACTATATCCTCTATGTGGATCCAACCGCCAGGATGAGAACCAACAGATGCACCCGTATTACCAATTACTTTGAAGTTAGGGAATCGCATCCCCTTTCGTAATTCCTTCACACAGAGGATGATACCTTTTGACTCAGTCCACCTAACCAGTACATCACCATAGTCTGCACGGATCTCATCAGATAGCAACACATCCACCACGTTTCGATATATTTCATCCTTCATACCCGGATTGGTGAAGCACAGTATTTCTGTTCTTTTCTCAAGGATCCATCTGCAGAATAGTCCTACGCAAGAAAAGGTTTTACCACCTGACCTAAACAACTGATACATGCCTTTAATCGTATCCCAGATAAGGTTTTGAAGCTCAGGCAAATAATCTGTTTCCCAGAATCCACCTGCATATTTATTGACCCAATCCTCGTTGGATAGCTCACTAATGTAAAGCGTGGGTGGATTTGAGCCATATGTGTAATTATCCTCTAATGCTGTGTGTGCGATTTTGGGCTTGGTTTCCAAACTGGTTGCTTCAAGGTTACTGAGTTTGCGATTATACCAATTGAAGGCTGATGGATGATTGACATTGTAATACTTGGCAATGTGTCGCCAGCTAAGGTGTTTCTCTCTGAACTTGGTTATCTCATCAAAGTCATATGCTGCATTACTGATGCCTGCCATTATTGCGACCCGTTACTGCCCGACATTATCGTGACAGCCCCACTTTCATAGGATTTGCAAACAGTTTATCGTAATAGCTCATTATTGCGATCCCGCCCCAGACCCAAGAGTTAGATCATTCCGTTCTCGGGCGATTGCGGGTGTATCGTAATGGCTCACCGTACCAGTGGGTTGACGCTGAACCCAGGTGCAGTACTTTCTATAATAAGTGACATAGCATCTAATGTTTTCACACTGGTAATGACTCCCTTGGATGACACCTGTAACATGTGAGATTCAAAACTAACAGTTGTTGATTTTGGTTCCTCAACTACTGGCTTTTGTTCGACCCATGCTACCATTCCCCTTGATGGTCTTGTCACAATACCCAATGCTTGTAGTGTGGGGATACAATCATATAATCTACGCGTTGGTAATGATACCAATTTGCTCAAATCCGAAACTGAAATTGTTGAATTTTTCTGGATATGCTGCAACATTAATGCAACATCCGCTTTATTCATAGATGATATGTGTGAGGGGATTTTATCAATGGTTTGGTTGACGAACGTATATACATGTATATACATGTATAGTATCTACCTTGTATTCATGTTGTATTTGGTGTTACAACAATCGACGACCATCAGTAGATCTTAGGGTTCAGTCCACCAATTGATCAAACGAGGAATCCATTCAGCACTTATGAGAATAACCAAAACACCGGTAAACCACCATATTATTACAATCTCTAGAGATGCGAGGCCTGTGTTGTAGAAGAATACATATAGGAAGAATGTACCTGAAAGTACAGCCAGCCAGGTGTATATTAGTTTATTAGATCCATTAGTCGTAGTAGTTGTGGTCATTACTTTCAGTAGCGCCTGATATGGGCTATAGCTTTTATTATTGTGTGATATACAGGTGATATGGACGGGAAGAGAGATGAGCCAGATGATACGATTATTGAGAGACTTGACGCTGTAATTGCCGCGATAAAACGCTCAAATGCTTTGCTTGCAGATCTAGTTCTAGCTCTATTTTATCCAGACGATCCTGAAGAGTCTTCTTATTCTCGATGTGAAAGCGAATGATGGATTGAATTGCCTTGGATTTGTTGCCCTCAAATTCACTATTTGATTCCACATGGATATAATCTAATAGCTCTTGTGGGAGATTTATACTAAGAGTCGGAATAATTGTTATTCAGTAGTATTGGTTAATAATTTAACCACAAATAATCACCAATTACTAACAGGTTTATTGAAAATATTATTAGTTTCCAAGAGCTTCTCACAACATTTTAATAATACCCCTAACAAATTAAAGCAATGCCAAACCTTGGAGGTTTTTTATTGAATGACTGCTGAGAGTACTACTCTAGAGAGAGAGAGTAGTACTACTCAGACTAATATGGCCATCAAATCTTTGATGGAGGATGTTGGGATATTAAGGGAAGAAGGATTTTTGAATGGAGAGAGTCTGTCTGTTGGTTTAATCAAAGAATTCGGTACTGATTTTTTCAGTGAAAATAAACAGGAATCAGAGCTAAGAATAGTACTCTCGAGATATCCAAAAATCGTCAAGACAATTAACAATTTGCGAATCATTCATAAGACAAGATTAATTGATGCTTATGGCTATCATCAGACCCAAGTTAAAGCGGTACTTGATACTCTAGAACTACTGGGATTGGTGACAATGATTACCTATACGGGTAAGAGTCGCAAACAGAACGTACTTTTTCCTTATTTAACGCGGGATTGTAGTGACAATGATGTTCAACAGTATATGAAGGCATTCTTGAAGAAGGATGGGGCCTGGTTTGAGAAACAAGAGCAGCGGGATGAACCGAAGAAGAAGAGCACACCACAAGACGTGGTTAATTTTGGCATTGAGGTATCTGAGTTATCCAAGGAAGCACGCGACAGCAAGGATCCTGAGATCAATGAGCAGGCTGCGGCCTTTATTTTGTCGGAAGAATTCCAGGATCTGAAGCGGGCGCAGGAGCAGGTGGAGGAGCAACTGGAGAGTAACAAATTGACGGAGCGACAATATGCACCGTTACTGCACCGCTTGCAGGTGAAGTATGCCAAGCTGCTGGTTAAACATGGCAGCAGGACCAAGCGACTGGTGAAGATCATGAATGAGCAGTACCCGGCGTTGAATGCTACGCTGGCGCTGAAGTTGATTGAGGTCAGGGACGAGGGTAAGCCATGAGTGAAATAAAGAAATACCGGTGTAATATGTGTCGAGGTGACAATCCGAGGATATTTCAGGTGTTCGATCGTAAAGCGGTGATTATTCATCACCTGGATGACCATAGGGGCAATTTGATGTTTTTGTCGGATGCTGACCTTAAGATGATGATCACGGAGGTTGAGCCATGACTACGGATATTGTCCTGAAGCGGGATCATACGGGCAGGATCCTGTATCCAGGTGCTGCCATGCGGGAAGGGGATTACCAGCAGTTTGTCAGGTATATGACTGCTTGGAAGTATGATATATTAACCAGACGAAGAAGAAATACCAAAAACAAGGAGAAGAAACCATGATAGATGATTATGATCAATCAATGAAGAATGAGCAGATACACAAGTGTGTCTGGGACCCATGCGGTAACGAACCAAACTACCGCCTGGATGACAGCGGCAACTTACACTATACTGGTAGGTGGCTGATCCAGTTCTACTGCTACGGCTGTCAGACAACCAGGAACCGGACGGTTAATGTTGGTGGGGTCAGAGAGGAATGAGCGAGCAAAAGAAGTTTTACCCGCGTATTATTAGGGCTTTCGAAGAACGCTGTGCAGAATGCAACAGGAAGACTGATGAAATGATTATGTTTGTGAGCCTTCTGTTTTGTCATTTCTGCGCTCATGAATTGGGTGCAACCATCATGAAAGTGGCGGAGGAGATAGAGGAATGAGCACCGAAAAACCAACAGAAAAACCGTACGATGGATTCTGCGACAATTGCAAGACGATGTTCTTGAACTGCACATTTAATTATTGTCCAAAATGTGGGCATCCAATAATCGCACATCCGAGGGATGAGGAATGAGTAATACTAACAAGACCACAATCAAGACCTCGACCCATGAGATCGAGGAGCTACATAACAAGCTTGTGGAGGCACGCAATCTAGGGCATACCTATATTCCACTCATGGGTGAGTGGCGAGCGTCTGGACTACCCTACTGTGGCCGCAAGCAGATACTGAACAAACAACCGGAATGGGTTTGGTTACAGACAGTAGACCTAGAATATGGAGAATATGGGGAATCGGATCCTATAAAATTTTGGGAGCAATTCGCCGAGTCTCAACCAGAAAATAACGGGTATGGATCCGCACTCGCTGGCAACTTCATTCATGCCCAGGTGCAGGATATCATCAAAGATTGGCCGGAGATACTGACCATTGAGCCGATGATCTACAAGGAATTCTACATGGACGGTAAACTGACCTTCACTGTCAAGGGACATGTGGATATACTGATCAATTTTCCCTCTGGAATTGCGATCATAGATATCAAAACCTGGAACCATGCGATCGACAGGATAACCGGGGATAACAAGTATGACATGCGTAAGTATCTCTACAGGAAGAATGAGCATCTTGATCAATTGAGTATCTACATGGGTATCATGGGTATCAAGACGGGATATCTGTGGTATCTCAACCGTAATGATGGCGAGCCGTATTTCACCAAGCTACAGCAGGAAGAAGCTGAGAAACGCTTTGCGGGGATGATGGCCAAGGCTGCGGAATTGACCATCCATGAGATCGAACAGACGCTACCCGATAAATTGCCTGATGAGTATGGCCGGGACAATTTGAAACAGAAAAACTGGCAGTGTAGCAATAAGGTGATGCAATGCCGTTTCTTTGGGTTCTGCTTTCCTACCAAACTAAAGAAAGTTGGGTCGGGCATCCGTGATGATATTGATGTGGTCACTGATTTTGCAGGGGCTTTGGAAGAATCCCGCAGGGATGCGAGAGCAGGGAGGATTCAGGATTGGGTACCGATGGCTGAAAAGCTGCCGGGTCAGACCCAACTGGAGGAATACGAATGAGCCAGTGGAAAATTGAACCTAAACACACCTGTGTTATGAAACCTGAAGGAATAACCGTTTTCTATTCATGGCTGTGGAAGAAGTGGGTGGTTAAAACCTCACAAGGTCTGTTTACTCAGAATGGTGCAGGTGACATTTACACCAATTGTCCTTACTGCTCTAAATCCCTGGAGGCGTTTGAATGACCGAGATATCCAAGCAACTCAAGCGTGATCTCAGGCAGGCCAAACACGCCGATCATTTCTCCTATGCCATATATTCCGCGGGTAATCAGCCACATGTGATTGCCAGTGAACTCGCAGGTTGGCAGGGATTTCATGGTGTTAAGCGCTCAAAATTCAGGATGGAGGTGGCACTGGTGCTGTTGAAACTGAAGCAGAAATGGCAAGCAGAAGCCAGGGATGAGATTTTATTGATGGGCACTGAGGCACTGCTGATCAAAGCACGGGAGGCCGCTGATCGATAATGTGTTACTGGTTCAGGATTATGGTAATAGTTCCCTCGAAGAATGGCAATAGCTCCCGGAGAGATCAGATGAGTACCGAGGAGCGACACCTCCATTTCAGGTGTGCTGGGTGTAACCTGAAGATATCATTATGCTTGTTGTATCCCTATGAGGATGGATCGTTCCACTGGTTTCATTGTGGTGCTTGCAGGTATAATCTGGTGAGCTGGGCATTCGACTCGACGTTTGATCAATCGATCGAGGGTGTGACTGCATGAGTGTTATGTGTCTCATTTGTGATGGTTCACATCACGAAACAGATCACAAATCATTAGGTCAACAACAGGTGGAATCTGCATATGATAATTCTCTTTTACCTGAAGATGAACAAACACCAATTCATTTTCAGGGATATCACCCGAATACGGATTATCTTTGTCAGACTAATAGCGCTAGTAAAACCATTACGCATTTAGGTTTGAGGTCATATCAATTTGTAGTGAATTGTAAGCCTTGTCTTGACGTAGCTAATCAAGAACTTGAGGTTTATCGAGAGGGTTGTTATTGTTCTAAGTGTAGTTCTAAGCGTAAGGGTGTGACTGTATGAGAAAATCAAGAAACTCAACGATACGTAAATTTCATCTGAGGTTTGGGTTCTTTACTATTGACCTTCGATTTGGTAGGGGATATTTCGGTCGATTCTACCTCCATTTTGAAATAACCAAACATATGGTTGGTTGGCACAGCAGGGTGATTGAATGAGTCAACACAACGATAAACCTGAGGTGGATAGACGTAACCAAAAAGGGTTTCGGGGGCGAAGCCTTAGCGTCACCGAAGGGTCGTTATTGTGTTGGGGTGAGCAGAAATGATCATTCTGATACGGGACTCGTATTTTATCCATGTCAACGGCTCAAGTTTGCCAAGCAAATCAGGGGATCGCACCTATAGCGATAGTTACGAGTGCAGGTTCTGTGAGTGGAAAACTGCCAAGTTTGATTGGTTAGTCCTACACCAACGAGCAATTGTTCTATTCAGTGGAGTGCAGATCTGTCCAGTGGAAGAACCGAAGAATCCACTCAAGGGGATATTGGGATGACTTCGCGTAGTTTAGGCACTAACCACAAAGACAGTAATTTCATTACTGATTCTTTAGAGAAACAAGTCGAAGAGCTGACTGATAAAGTATCTGTACTGCTCGATAGAATTAATAGTTTGCACGAACGCATTACGAGGCACGTTCTAGAAGAAGGGAGGCATAATATTTGACTTCGCGTACAGTACCAACCATACACAAATGTGAGCTTTGCAAACGGGTAATCGATCCAGATAATCATCTGTTTGTCCGAGATGTTAATAAAAAAGATTATCCGAAAAATCCTTATGAGTACTATTATTGTGATTCCGTTTGTATGGAGGATGATTGGAGTTAATGAGTAAAGACAGTCAGTTAACCCAGGATATACGCGATAAAGCAGTGTTCTACTGCTTCGATCACGACAAGGTGATAGTGACCACACCCGGCAATTTTCCCACACATGAGGCAGCTTGTAGAATTGTTCCTTTTGATAATTCGATGGTTTTGGAACACAGAGAATTATATCATAAGATTTGGTTAAGGATAGCTGATGAGGTGATTGAATGACTAGATCAGCGAATCCGGCGGCTGATCGGGCGACTCAGGGGATAGCTGAATTACTCCGTGATTATCAACAGACAAATACCCGGCTTCAACGACTAGTTGCAAGATACGAAGCAATGCTAGATCATCGGGCACGTCGCCACCTATCGCCACCCGATGGAGTAACCACACCTTCCACCTCTCAATTGACAAGGCCTGCTGTAGATCCACATCAATCTGTCTCAGCCGGGCCTCACTAACCACCGGAGCAATGACCTGCTGAAACTCAGCCATAAATTCCCGCATCATGTTACTCTGATCAGACTCTGCCATCCCCTCTGATATCAATCGTGGTATCAATTCCTCAAACGTCTCGACGATATCTACCCTAGCTAATTTTTCTTCAAGTGCTATGGTAACGAAATCCTTAATAGTCATCTTGGTGCGTCGTTTATTGGAGATACGATCGTATATTAGCAGAGGGATGGATACAATGATTTTCTTCTCAGACATTGAATGTGACACAGATTATACGATGAATATATCTTTACTTAAATAACAATATAGAAACTTCGCAGATTGCTCGTGCTATATGTAGAGATCCCATACTCTTATTTAAATGAAACCATATCTAAGATCCACTGTCTTGATCCTCTAATTGGTCCGGGTTTGGATTCATATCAGCTAATAACTCCTTTTTAAAATCAATTTTGAAATCTGCCAATGCCTTATTAATCATGGGTAAGAAGTTGAGAAAATCCTGCTTGATGTTATTCACCTCTGCAGTCAGTCCCGGAATTGGTGGTGATAATGATCTATGATTGCGATATCTCTGGTAGATGGCATCTATCTTGGGTCCTTTCTCAAGTGCCTTGTCTATACCACTGTCGACGATGTGATCAATGACTTCAAGTCGGTTCTGAAATCCTGCCTTGTGTATTAATTTATCAATCAAATATCCACCTACGATCAGAGTAATTGATAGGTTGGATAATTGAATGGCA
>JACZSS010000225.1 GCA_022574115.1 Candidatus Heimdallarchaeota archaeon
GTACAGGGGAGTACAATTGAGGCTAAAGATTACCTTGACCAGGCTGAAGAATTCTCTCGTAAGTATAATTTAGCTCACATGAGACAATTAGTGCAAGATACACAAAAGCAATTCGATTTAAATTTTAAAAAGTGGTCTGATTTGACCAATTCCAGTCAGTCACTTAAAGAGCGAATGCAAGAGATCCAACTAAAACACTATATGGACTTAGCAATGGAGTTAAGATCGACAATTGATGACATATAACAAATAGTAAAATTAAATTATGATCAACTTTGCAGATAAATTTAATCCCAAGACAATTTATCAATCCTTAAAACATAAAGAATTGGAATTTCCACCGTTCTTTCAAACAGTTCAAATAAAGTAAGGCGTGAAATCGTTCGTCATGCCCTTTGTAACCCATCTCTACTGCGAAGTGGATAAAAAGAAATACGATGCGATTTCGTGGTTAGACGATACGTGTGGTTTCAGACTACGAGTCATTTACGACCTTGAGGCAAGAAACGACCAATTAGATATTCGCGACTTCAAAGATAACTCTACGATTGCACATTGGAAATACTGGAAATTTTTTCCTATAGCATCAAAAAATTCGATAATATCGGTAGGAGAAGGTGGTACACCTCTCGTCAAATCGAGTCGAATGGCAGCCGAACTTGGTCTCACGAATCTATATTTCAAATTAGAATCATCCAATCCATCTGGTTCATTCAAGGACCGACCAATCTCCGTAGGTGTTTCAATGGCCAAGGAAATGGGCTTCAAAGTTTTATCAGCCGCCTCATCAGGCAACGCGGCTGCTGCTCTATCCATGTATTGTGCTCGAAGTGGCTTGGACGCAGTTGTTTTTGTACCAGAAAGGGCATCACGCTCAAAAGTTTCCCAACTGGTGACCCTTGGTGCTACGGTAATTCGAACACAAGATGGTCCGCCAGAACTGGGTGATCCGTCTGTTTATTTATTCAAACGAGCAATTGAAAACTTTGGATGGTCACCAGTTCCTAGCTTTGGTCCATTCAATCCATTTCAATTTGAGGGAACAAAGTCCCTAGCATATGAAATTGTCGAACAATTAAATTGGGAAGCACCAGACTGGATCTTGTGTAATACCGGTTCGGGTGGGTTACTCAGTGGGACAGTTGAAGGATTCTTTGATTGGTTTAATCTTGACTGGATTACTCAACTACCAAAATTTGTAGCGGTTCAACCAGAAACTTGTGATCCTATTGTAAGGTCATTCAACAAGAAGCTCGACCCGTACGAATTTGAAGATCTTAGTGGGTTTCCAGAATCAGTTGCAGGAGGGCTTGCAGATCCGCATCCATTTGATGGTGATGGGGCACTTCAGGCGCTGTATCGTACACAAGGTGCAGGGATATCTGTCTCAGACACCTTAATTTTGGAAGGACAAAGCAAACTTGCCAAAATGGAAGGTATTTTCGGGTCACCGACTGGTGTAGCATCAATTCCGGCCTTATATTCCATGGTAAACAATGGTACCATAGATAAATCAGATGTGGTAGTCATTCCAGTGACTGATCATGGTCTAAAGGATATCCAAGTTATCAGTTCGAATTTTGATAAAGCAATATTGAGCTCCCCAGACATTAAAATTTTACAAAAGAAACTCAAAGAACACAATATCGCGGTTTAAGAACTTTGAATCCTGAGTAATTCTGTGAACTAAGCCCTCTCTGCGCTAGAAACTTTACAAACTTTGAATTTAGTCCTCTAAACCATTCATATAATTTATAAGATCAAGAAAGCCGAGGATTAAGCCGAAATTACCATCAGGGTGAAAATTATGAGAAGCTTTGCAGGAAGAGATATATTATCACTAAAGGATTTTGAAAGAAATGAATTTATGCATGTGTTCGATACCGCACGAAAACTCGAACCTATTGCGCGAAGTAGAGAACGATCTGATTTATTACAAAATAAAATATTATTACCCGCATTTTATCAACCGAGTACTCGTACCAGACTTGCTCACGAAACTGCAATGTTAAGACTCGGTGGTCATGTCCATGGGTTCTCTGATGCTAAAAACACCCGTGCCGGAGATTTTTATCAAGAAAGTATAAAGGACACGTTCAAAATGTTAGAATATTATGGCGATGTGATTGTAATGAGACATTTTCAGCAGGGTGCACCAGCTGAAGCCGCAAAATGGTCTTCTGTTCCGATATTGAATGCAGGAGATGGTTGGGGAGAGCACCCAACACAAGTACTAACCGATCTCTATACTATTTTAAAGGAGAAGGGAAGACTTGACGGGTTAAATATACTGGCAGTCGGTGACATGAGGATGAGAACCATGCATTCGCTTATGTATGCCGCGACCCAATTTGATATTGAAGTATCAGTGGTTTCCCCTCCTGAATTGTCTTTAACCGAAGAATTCATCAAAGAAATTACTGCCAGAGGTAATAAATTTCAGGTCTACGATTCAGTGGACGATTGTCTCGATAAAGCAGATGTAATCTATATGGAACCGGTTGTACAAGCAGATTACACTGCTGGCAGAGAGGAAAAACCCGAGGAATATGGAACCACTCCAAAAGAGTACGTCATTAATCTTAAACTTCTAAACGAGAAAGCCAAATCAGATGCTATTGTGCTTCACTCACTACCCAGAATGGATGAACTTTCGACCGACGTTGATCATTCGAAATACGCAAGATACTGGGAGGAAGCATTTAACGGCGTGGTAATGAGGATGTCTCTGTTGGCACTGGTTTTAGGAGCGATGGAATAAGTGTAATATATTCATAATATGCATCTCACCATTATCATTGTTACACCTAACTTAACATTGCAAAAAACTTGGAACTTAATTGTTCCTAAAGCGGGGGTTTAAACTCAAAAATAAAAAACAGAATGGTTTTGAATCAGTAATGAAACAAATCTTTCCAAAGGACTTAATCACCACACAAGAGTGGGATAAACCAGCTCTAGATGTTGTAATTCAGCTTGCTGAACGTTTCAGAACCGAAAGGTTAGCAGGAATTCTCCATAATAATTTACTACCCGCACGTACACTGTACTCAATTTTTTACAATCCCTCAACCAGAACAAGGACCAGTTTTATGTCGGCCATGACGCAGCTAGGAGGAGAGACCCATACATTGAATCCGTCAGGGTTGCAAGAATCAATTGGTGAGGTCATTAAAGATACTGCTGGTGTCTTATCTCGGTATGGAGATGCAATCAGTGTGAGATACTGCTTTACCAAGGAAGCCTATGGTGATGGGAACAAGGTATTACGAACCTATGCTAAAGAATCCAGCGTACCCGTCATTAATATGGAATGTGATACCTACCACCCTTGTCAAGTTTTAGCAGATTGGCAAACCATTAAACAGAGATTTGGTGAGAACTTGAAAGGAAAGAAAATAACGATTTCTTGGGCTTACGGGAAATATATCCGTCCTGTCGCTGTTCCTCAATCCCTCGTCCTGATGATGAGTAGATTGGGGATGGATGTAACTTTAGCCCATCCGGAAGGATTTGACTTAGATCAGAAAATTATAAGGCAAGCGGAAACGAATACAACTCTTGCAGATGGATCATTTGAAATAGTGAATGACATGGATGAAGGGTTCAAAGATGCTCATGTAGTTTATCCTAAAAATTGGGGACCGTTAGCAGCGATGCCTGATATGGCAAAAGCTGCTGAAATGCAAGAACCATTTAAGCATTGGAAAGCAACTGTTAAGCGAATGAAACTAACCAGACCAAACGGAATCTACATGCATTGCCTCCCCGTAGATCGAGGGCTTGAAGTTGAAGATAAAGTGATTGATGGTCCACAGAGTGCTGTAATGGATCAAGCAGAAAATAGATTACATGTTCAAAAAGCACTTCTTACACTCTTAATCAATAATCGTGGTTAACCTGAACTGTAGATCCTGATAATTTAGCTATCTTGTTCCAATCCTATTTTCTTGATTAATGGATTTAGATCTTCTAAGGTTATTTATACTATATTCTGTTGTACATACAGACCATTATATGTTAATTAAATCATTATAAGTAAGATGATTGTAAAATGTGGATTAATTCAACTAGCAACAGCTCCATTTGATGCCGATACCAGCCTCGAAGACATAAAAGAAGCCAATTTTGTCAAGCATGAAACTATGATCAGAAAGGCTGGAGAGATGGGTGTTCAAATAGTCTGTCTGCAAGAATTATTCATGGCTCCATATTTTGCAGCTGAACAGAAAACAAAATGGTATGGGTTAACAGAAAACATACCAGGTCCTACTACTGAAAGATTCGCATTATTGGCAAAAGAACTGAACATGGTACTCATTCTTCCTATGTTTGAGAGGAGTCTAAAGGGCATTTATTATAATACTGCTGCAGTAATTGATGCCGATGGAACATACTTGGGAAAATACCGAAAAAACCATATCCCACATGCTCTCCCCGGATTTTGGGAGAAATTTTATTTTCGACCCGGAAATCTCGGCTATCCTGCTTTTGAAACAAAATATGCGAAAATTGGCGTTTACATCTGTTACGATCGACATTTTCCTGAAGCAGCTAGAGCTCTAGCTCTTAATGGCGCAGAAATAATTTTCAATCCGTCTGCGACCATTGCAGGATTTCGAGAACATCTTTGGAAAATAGAACAACCAGCTCATGCTATAGCAAATGGAGTATTTATTGCACCAATAAACAGAGTTGGGGAAGAACAACCTTGGAAAACCGGTAATTTCTTCGGGACTTCATATTTCGTAGACCCATTTGGTAAAATAATTGTTGAAGGGACACGAGATCAGGATGAACTGGTGGTTGCTGATTTGGATTTGGATGAGGTTACATCTGCACGTGACACTTGGCAGTTCTTTAGAGATAGAAGACCAGAAACGTATGAAATGTTAGTCAAATTGTAAATTCTAATGACAAATGGTCAAGCGGTTAAATGAAGTCTATTTCAGATTAGCTTATATTATTGCTTTCAAAGCTTGTTTCTCTTTAAGCGCATTTAAGATTTTCTCAGGAGAAAATGGTGCATGAGCAATTCTTACTCCAACGGCAGCATATATCGCATTGGCAATTGCAGGCATTGGTCCATTTATATTAATTTATTCAATCGATTTTGCTCCGAATGGCCCACTTTTTTCATACGAGTCTACCAATATTGTGATTAGTTCAGGCATATCTTGAGTTGAGAAGAGACGATAATCATCAAAAGTTGGATTTAGCATCTTACCTGCTGCGTTGAATTTAAACTCCTCTGTCAATGCATAACTGATTCCATTCATTACGGACCCTTCTGTTTGTCCTTCTGCTAGACGAGGATTGATTGGAGTTCCACAATCGACTGCAGCAACATATTTTATCACCTTAACCTGCCCTGTTTCTGTATCTACATCTACCTCCGCAAAATGGGCTGCAAAAGGCGGTGGGGACTCACTTGATACGTGAGATTCACCTGCTTGAATTTGGAATTGATCTGCAGAATAGAGCGCGAACCTGCATATTTCTGCAAATGTAACGACTTCTCCATCGGGAGCCTTGACGGTTTTATTTTCTAGATCAAGTTCACCTGGTGATGCTTCCATCATCTTTGCAGCAACTTCGATTATTTGCTTCTTAATCTTGTCCGCAACTTTCTTGACCGCCATTCCC
>JACZSS010000226.1 GCA_022574115.1 Candidatus Heimdallarchaeota archaeon
AAATGTCAACTTTGACCGGTCTTGATCATTCCCCGTAAATAAGCGGTATTTATTTAATCTGCTTCCATTCATAGGTCCAATAATCTGGCTGATTTTAGCTGATTTGGCGTATTCTATTGCGTTTTCAATAACTTGGCAACCACTTTCTTCATCATGAGCTTCAAAATCTCCAAGCATTGCCTTAGGATTATCTTCATACCAAAATAGTGTACAATGAGCAGTTAACGTGTTTGGGTTATGTGTATCGTCGTGGTACCAAAAGAAGGATTTTTTATTTATTTCTGGTGGCGTATAGTCTGATTTATGTGGGAAAAAATCATTCTTGTCGTAAATTTTCCTCAAGAAATTGGGGTGATATAGCCATTTCTCCAATTAGTATCCCTCGAGAAGAATAAGAAGTAATGACAGAATTATAGAAGTGATAAAAATACGCTTCATGTCAGTTATTTTTTTCCATTTACGCTTATAGACAAATAAGTAACTCAAAATAGGTAAGATAATCCATGAAGCAAAAGGAAGAATCGGAATTAACACGGTGTCAATAATGAGGAGAATACCACTTACATGTAGGGACCAAAATACGGGAAGACCCAGATAATATAGACTAGTTTCGTCATCAATAAATTGGATATTGTTGAAAACAGATAATCTGATAATACCTGTTGTAAAATACACGAAGAAGACAATAAGTGAAATGGGATTTTTACCAGTATGAACAAAGAGAACGATACAAGGAGCAATTAGGTAATTAACAGTGTCCACAAAAGAATCAAATGCAATTCCAAAATTACGGACTAAATTATTTTTCCTGGCGATATATCCATCCATCGCATCGAGAATCATAGCATAAAATAAGAGTGCAAAGCTAGCAAAGATATATTCCGTAAACACGAGCAGAAAAATTGCTAAAAAACCAGTGATTAAGGAGAGTAGGGTAAGATAATCAGCTTTGTTTAAATTGAATATATACCGATTGGTGTTAGAGGCGTTGCTCAAGAATAATCCCTGCTACCATTGAATAAATGAATATAAGTTGAAAAAAACAGATACCTTATTTCAATCAATATATTCATCAATTTCTAATTCTTCAGGTTCCGCTTCAATAAGGTCTAAATCCTCAGTAAATTCTCTTTGATGATCTGAACGAAGATAAGTTGTGTTTGCATCAATTAATTTAAGAAAATCCTTTGAGATCTGTCTTAACTTCAGTGGATTCTTGGAATGTTTCTTCGCTTTTTGTGTTCCAAGCCACCACATTTCAAGTGCAGTGTTCATATTTATAGTCAATCTCCAATCAGGATCACCTTCAAATCCCTTGAAAATTAACCATTGACCGTCAACATTGACAACAGTTATTTTGATATCAAAAACTTGTCCATTCCCAACTATTGGCTCATCTGGTAGAATTTCAATCTGAATAAAATCATCAAATTTGTATTTGTGTTTGTTTCCCGGGAGGTAGAGGACTCGTTGATCATAAAGTCCTTTCAAGACAGGAATGGCAAAGAAACGCATCATCATGAATAATTCTTGACGGTCAACTTCCCGGTCTTCGATATATTCAAGAAAGAATTGCAGATTCTTTATGCTAACAGGTAAAATTATTGTGGGTGATTTTTTCTCGTGTTCACCTTCGAAAAATTCAACTTTGCCCCGATCCAAAAAAATAGAAAACCGTTTATTCCCTAATTCTGCAACGCAGAGAAGTAGGTATTCGTCTCTAATTTCTTCATATTCTTTAAACGATTTTCCGGTCTCTATAATTTTATTGAGTAGTTGTCTGACTTCATCAATAGCTTCCTGCGTTGGTGGATGCTCTGCTGTATGATCAATTGGTTTAGATCTTTTTACCCGTCTAAAGCTTGCTAAGTATCTATCTGCTATCTTACCGGTTTTGTAGTTTTTCTCTGTTGCTTTCTTTTTGATTTTTTTTGAAAATAATCGCATACATCACTTCATTATAGGATGACTTTTTACATACTTTGTGCATAATTATATAGAATTGACAAAAATTAGTGTAGCATCTGAAAAGAGAAATCGAGATTAGTCAAGAATTAACCATACATCTAATCCCAATAAAAACAACGCAAGGATCATATGGTTGAAATAAATGACTAACATGGTTTTACTTACGGTTCTAGTTGGTCTGATAGTATAAAGTCCTATTGTCACAATAAATAATCCATATGAGCCCAAGACCAAGAAATTCCAGTAGACATTAGGATAATAAGAATACCAAATAATTGGCACCATCTCGATGAAACTTACAATTATTAAGACAAAAGCTGCTTTCTGGTACCCTAAAACCTTCGGCGAAGAATAAGTTTCGAAGTCAGGTCTCTCCTCCTCGACTCCTACAGTTTTTCTTGTTAGTTCGATCGTATAATTTGCGATCAAAACCCGGACGTAGTAAATGATAATGAAGGGTGTAAAAACAACTCTTGTACTCCCAGTCAAAACCGGTATTATCATGACCAATGGAACAACTAATTGGTGAGATACCAAATATACAAAGATATGATTTCGGATCCATGATTTCACAAAAAATTCATTTCTCATCAGTATTGAGAATATTTGAGCTAGGGTGAAAAATAGAAACACAAGAAATGTTGTCTCGAGGCTGATAATTAAAATAATGATGGTTTGTATTAGAATAACTATAATTTGGATGCGATTCAGTTCATGAATATTAATTATTCCTCGACTTAAAGGACGACCCGGATGGGCTTTAAGATCTATTTCATAATCTTTGATGTCGTCAAAAATCCGGAGTTGAAAAAAGAAAAGAAGTAGAAAAATCAGCAAGAGTGGAATAAATCTCAGTTCTGGAGAGTCTAGATTCCGAGATTCATAACCAACCAAATAACCAGATGCTGCTTCCCCCAACATCAAAAAAGATAACGGTATCACAGGAAATCTTTCCTTGACGTATACGAATACTTTGGAAAAGATCCCCATATTCTAAGTCTCAACTCAGGAAATCAAATTATAACTTTCTTATCTGCAACGAAAATTCGAAATGGTTTACCATTAAACAACAATGATCTCATTGTCACCATGAGGTTAATCAAGATGGCAATAATAGCTCATTCTTTGTTTTCTTGAAACATAAGGTAAGAAATGAGGCTCATAAGGTAGCCGAGCAATCCAGACAGAACAATTGATCCAGTCCAGAGATGAATCTCCCACCAAACCTCTGAGACCAAAAACAACCCTGCAAAGTAGATGGAGTGAATCAGAATAGGTGTAAATATACAAAACACTTGAATCCTGATCGCATTTCGCTTCCGAGCAGCTCCAAACTGGTACAGCAGCTCAACAGCTACCGCTCCTGCTATGGCGAAGCCAATAAGATACCAAGTACTCCCTACAAAAATTGACAGAACTGCATTAATTGCAATTAATTGAAAAAAGATGCCACTGGGAAGTCTTTCGAAGGCAAGAACCAGGAACAATATGATACCCACGAGCACTAAGCTGAAAAATAGGAGGGAGGTCACCCCCGCAACCTTGGATACCGTAGCATATTCAGGAGTAGGCACCTCTGTTGCCCAAGGCTTGGCATAGGGATGGTTGAAAGCGGTGAAGAAGGTGATATTCGAGAAGAAGTAGGTGATAGAAAGCACGTAGGGTAGGCTTGTTAAGAAAGGAAGACTTGACAAGTCCAGCTTTTGGTGGAATGCATGTTTTAACGGGGAAATGTACATCATAGCTGCGCTAACCCCGAGGAGCAGATGGGGAGGGCTATACAAAGCCTCTACCTGTCCTTCAAACCCTAGGATCATGTGCCATATGAAATCGACTCCTCCGCCGATACTAAAAACTATGATTCCAAGAACTGTAACGTTATACCCCGGAGGAAGTGTTTTTTTCCAGTCCGGAATTGTCGCATGGTTCACAATCATGTTAATCCCAGTGAATGAAGTGATGGCCAAGAAACCACTGTAGAGGAGGTAGTGAGAAGGCGTGAAGAAAGATTCAATTTCCACTCCGAACCTGTAGTGGTAGTACTCATCGTAAAACCCACCTAGGATGAACCATGTAACCCACACTATGTAGATTTGGCTGAACTTTGCTGGGGCAATCCAATATGTTTGCTCTTTATTTTCTGCCACTGATTCGCTCCCCCCCAATCCCGTAGACTCCAGTAAGGACAGCCACAATGTCGGCTTTCTGCAGTCCTTAAAATTTCTAGGGTTGACGATGTGTTCGTTAGATCTTCAGGAAATTTCATTGTAAGGCTTCAAAATTTCCGCAAGTTATCTGGTAATATCAAATACTGATTGCGATTGAAAGTCAGCTCTATATGACCGGCTGAGATCTTAATGTAAACCTTGATTACCTGTTCCAGATCGTTGAAGTGCAACTCTTTTTACAAGGGAAATTTCTCGCACAAAAAATCAAAACCATAACCCAATCCTCAAATCTTTCTTCATTTAACTAATATGCTAGGGCAAACAGATTGACTAAGTAACCGTAAATTGATTCTACTCCGTCTCAATTGCTCAAGGGGTGGTAAATGCTCTTGATACATTTGTTAATGTGAGCTACCTCACCTCAAGTTCGCTGAAAAGTACCCCGAAACGGTGAAATCCTTCGGTTTGTTCGAATTCAAGGAATTCCTAAATGAGCACACAAGATTTTCTCGTGGAGTTGGTACATAGCAATCCGGATAAGACATGTATTCTGGGTTCTAAATCTGATCAGTTCTCATACTCTGCTTTTAGCCAACCTAGCATTGAAAAGAAGGGGTACGTTGGCTACACTTACGGTGACCTGCTATCCTTAGTAGAACGTTTCGTTGCAGGTATCTCCAAACACAATAAGGAACACCAAAACAACTTCATAACCACGATCTTGCCCACTAGCGTTGACCTCTTCGTCTCCATTCTGGGGACATTTGCATCGGGGCATAGCTTGGCGTTTTTAGATCCGTCACGTGGAGTAAGATCGGCCCTGACGCTCATGGGTCAGATCCACTCAAAATTCTACTTCTCCACGACAAAAGGTTCCTTACTTAATCTGTTCCGGAGTGGGACAAAGAACTTTACCTGTTACTCAAAACTAGCTTTACCCAGAAGAACAAAATTCGTCGAACTCGGGAATCACGGATCAGATAACAAGTTTCACCTGAACAAGCCTTCCGACGCAGCGATAACAACCTTTAGCTCTGGCACCCATGGAGAGCTTAAACAGGTCGTTCGTGACCATCGGGTATTGTTTAATCAGCACAAGGCTATTACCCAAGTCTTAGGATTCAAAAATGACGATATGGAGTACTCCACCCTTCCGCTGTTCCTCCTCAACGCTATCACCTCGGGTATCCCAATTGTCCTTCCTAAGCTCTCCTCACCCGACGTTCACAAGCTAAATTCGAAAGTAGCAACTGAAATATATGACACCTTCGAGAAATTGCCAGTAACCATTTTTATTACATCCCCAGCTTTTCTTCGAAAGCTTACAGATTACAAGCTGGATATTGGAAAAGAACGATCGCATCAGTTAAGAAAAATCTTTGTCGGTGGAGCACCCGTCTCATTTTCCCTGCTGAAGTCGGCGAGCCAAGTCTGGCAAACTGAGATCGTCGCAGCTTACGGAAGCACCGAAGCGGAGCCCATTGCAACATTTTCTTCATCCGAGATGGT
>JACZSS010000227.1 GCA_022574115.1 Candidatus Heimdallarchaeota archaeon
ACCGTGCCGACGGCGGTAACAAACAGCTTCGACCTGCTTGGCCGCTCGGCTGCGAGCTGTTCCATATCGTTCGGGAGCTGCTCCATTAAGGGGTCCCCTCTTCGAACGTCTCGATATTCGCCTTGTAGCTCGATGGTCCCGCGCCGGTCGGACACCTCACTTAAAGTATAACCCGTATTACCCAAAAGACGCACCCCAGCGGCACATCATGCACTATGAAGGCCGATGAAAAAGGGGGTTTTCTACTCCTAACATGTTTTGCGAAGAATGATGCAGGAAGCGTCCCGGAATTATTTACGACTAGTACGTCTCCTTCATCAAATAGTTCCGCTATATCCTTCAATTCATAATGGCCAATTTCAGGTTGCTGCCTTGATGGATCAGATTTATCTATAAACAGCAATTTTGCTTCTCTTCTTCGTAATCGACTTTCATTGGCAAAAGGAAATTCTTTATCCATTAATTCCACAAGTTTATTCATGGTAGTCCCTCCAACTTGAGCCTGATAATCGTACATCAACCAGAGGAAAACTATTTTCCAGTGCTAAGAATTCAATCATTGAATTTGCAACGTCACTGGCTTTGTACAAATCATTCGGATTAGCATCAGGTATGGCTGCTAGATGCATGTTTGTGTACATGTCACCAGGATCCAAAGCTAAAAACCGAATACCAGTTCCCTTAAGTTCTTCCTGCCATATTCTTGTCATATGATCCAATGCAGCCTTTGATACGCTATAGCTTCCCCAATTCGGATAAGCGTTGATAGCGGCATCACTTGATATATTAACAATTAAACCCTTTTCTTGTAATATCATGGAGGGTAATACTGCCTTAATTAATCTAAATGGTCCAAGCAGATTTGTCTGCAGCACCGCTTCAAGGTCCTCGCATTCGGTATCTAACAATAAATTGAGGGGTGTTGGTCCTAAGCTACTGGCATTATTAATTAGCACATCAATTTCAGTTAGTTGTGCAAATACTTGTCCGCTTATTTTGTAGATCTCATTTTTATCTCCTATATCCGCCTGAACAATAATTATTTGGGGATAATCCAGCTTTAACTGGTCTAGATTTTCCTTGGTTCGAGCAACTACGGCAACTTGGGATCCATATTCTTGAAGCTGTATTGCAAGTTCCCTTCCTAAACCCGCGGTTCCCCCTGTAATCAGGACTCGCTTTCCACTCCAGAATTTGTTGATTAAAGTCAGGCGTTGGTTTTCATCTGTTGTTTCTAAATTTCTTATCATAATGTGTATCTATATAATAATAAGGTATGAAAATTTATATAGTATTTTGTTTACAAATTATACAATGTCTTATGGGATCATGCGTTAGAACGTAAGCTACTTTAGGATCGATCCTATTCAAAATACACGTTAAAATTGCTGTCAGAATAAACCTCTTTACCAAAGCTCTAATTAGTTACATCACACTGACAGTGATTGAAATATGATATTACTATGAGACTCCGAATGCACGACGGATTTGAAATACCAACTCTCGGATTAGGTACGTGGGATATACGAGGAAATGCAGTCGCGACATCAATCACCTCTGCTCTAACTAATAACTATCGCTTGATCGATACCGCGACATACTATCGCAATGAGTCGGAGGTCGGATCAATTTTGCAAAATCTATTCAGTTCGGGTGAGTACAATCGAACCGAAGTATTTGTCACAACCAAAGTGTGGCCCACCGACTTTGGTACGAAAAAAACTGCCAAGTTAATCCAGCAGAGTCTCATTAAGTTGAAATTGGATTATGTAGATCTATTGCTGCTTCATTGGCCAGGGAACAACCAGTTGGCACGTCATGAGGCTTGGAGAGTTATGTATGAGCAGCAAGGTCAAGGAAAAGTTAAATCAATTGGTGTTAGTAATTTCGATATTGATCAGCTCGAGGCCATTTTAGCTCAAACAGATGCAAAACCTGTTTTGAATCAGATATCGCTAAGCCCATTTAACTACGATCCGTCCCTAATCAAGTATTGTGATGACAACCAAATTTTAGTAGAAGCTTACTCACCGTTGGGTCAAGGTAGGCATCTAGACAATTCGGAGCTCAAGAACCTTGCCGATAAATATGGCAAGAGCGTTGCTCAAATTCTCATCAGATGGGGGATCCAACACTCCTTTGTTGTAATTCCCAAATCTTCTCACCCCACTCGAATAAAAGAGAACATTTCAATTTTTGACTTTTCACTGACGCGTGATGACATGAGCTTTTTGGATAATATGTCAAATTGATATGCATTTTACTTTACCTCGTTGATTGAAGAATGAGAATAGAACAACTATTTATGAGTGAGAGTAGTAGATTAATTAACCTCACAGGGTGATATTATTTATCGAAGCAGATCTAAATGACTTACGAGACAGAATAAAAGGAATTGACTATTCAATTGTGTCCCTGATCTCTCAGAGAATCAGTTTGGCAAAAAAGGTAGGCAAATTAAAACAGAAAGCTAATCTACCAATTAGAAATTATCAAGCGGAACGTCAAGTGTATCAGCGAATACATCGGTACGTGGAGGAATTTGATTTAGATGAAACATTTATACGTCCGATCTTTGAGCAAATTATTGCTTCATCTGTTAATGCGCAAAAAGAGGAATTGATTATTAATAAAACCAATCAAAATAAGTTAAAATTCCTACTGATAGGCGGATCGGGGAAAATGGGGTCTTGGTTCCAAAATTTTTTCATTACATCAGGATATACAGTACACATTCAGGATCCGACTTTGAAGGACAGCGATTCAACATTCTCCAAACTACCAAGTTCATTGGACTATGATTTTATAGGCATTTGTACGCCCCTTGAATTGATTCCGTCAGTGATACAAGAACTAGTCTCTCGCAGCCCCAAAGCCATTATTTTTGAAATCGGAAGTTTGAAATCTCACATCTTAACAGATTTAGAAAATGCAAAACGAGAAAAGGTCAATATTGTTGCTTGTCATCCACTGTTTGGTCCTGATGTGACGAATTTAGATGGTCGAAATATGGTGATTTGCGACTTTGATCTGTCCAATAAGCATCATAGGAAAATGAATGAACTATTCGAGGAGACCTCGCTAAATATTGTCTCATTACCTCTAATTGAACATGATAGAATAATGCTCTACACGCTAGGACTGTCCCACTTCATCAACTTACTCCATGGGGAAATTTTGAGGAATTCTAATATTGCGTACGAGGAACTGGAAATATACGCAAGCACGACATTTTTGAAGCAAGTTAACACAACCAAGGAAGTCTACTCTGAGAGTCCGGATCTTTATTTTTCCATTCAAAATATGAATGATTATAGATCAGAACTCTGGACCAAGATCATGTCATCAGTCGAGATGCTCAAAGAGGCCACCTCCGATGGAGGAATTTCTTATTTCAAACAAATAATGGCTTCAGTTAATTCTTACTTTAACAATGAAAAGACGAATTTTGACTAGTAAATCAGTTTTTGGAGGAAACAAAACTCTTAATTCAACAGATTTCACCTTATGGCGCCCGCTATATTCTTAAAAAGTTGAAACTGCTGATCTTTAATCGAAAATTTAGAGAGATCAAAATGGCTCGAGCAAGTTTAATTTTAGCTGGATTATTAGGAATCCTGGGAGTTGCCGCAATCAGCGGTGGATTCCTTTTTGGAAATTTTGTAACCACTTCAATTACGGAAGGCATAGAGGATGCTTTAGTAATTCTACGTGATGAAGACGATTATGCAGATTGGTTAACAAACGAGGATGATGGCGATATTCCCAGGTATAAGACATATTACTTTTGGAATCTGACGAATGCTGCGGCATATTTGACTGGCGCAGATCCTGTAATGAAAGAAATTGGTCCATATGTTTTCAGACAGTTCGATCGCAAGATTCAAGTTGAATTTAATGCCGATAATACTGAAGTTACATACTTAACTTATACATATTATGTATTCGAAGCGGGATTGTCTGCAGACGGAGCATCGGTTGAGGATAGGATTATTAATATCAACACCGCTTATCTTGGTGCAATCGCGGGCGCAGGATCTGAAGCCGCTTTGGTAATTGGTTTTGTTGGTCCAGTAGTTGCAGGAATTGTGGATGGTTTAGTAACAACTTTCAGTGAAGGAGTAATAGTTCAAGGAGAATCGCTTGCGATAACAACTATCTTAGCTGGATTACAAGGCGATTTCACTGATGGTGTGCAGGTTACTGGCGCCGCAACTGCCTTGGCTACAATAGCTGAAGGGTTGACTGAAAATTTTGTTAGTGGTGTCCTAACTCAAGCCTTGGCTATTGGACTTGAAGATATTCAAGCAGGTGTAACTGAAGAGTTGGAGTTTGCTGTAAATTCAACGGTGAGTGCCAATCTGATAGCTGGTAATTGGGCTGCACTACAAGGAGCTACCGATACAACGACTGCAAATTTTATTTTCTTCAATGATGCAAGTGCTCAGGGAGATTTTGGTTTAACGATCAATGGGGTTGCAGGATATTTAACTTCCAATACATTGGATTTAACCTATACCAACGATTCTATAACTGCATTTCTTCATGAAGGTGCGCCATCTCTTGGTGTTCAAGGATGGCTTGAGGACTTAGATACAGGCATGGGAATTCTTGGATATCTAATTGCCTATGAAAAGGCAATTACAAATGACGGACTTAACAATGCAACCATGATGCTGATGTATAATGCAACACAGGCTCAATTGGATGGAGCCGCTGCTTATCTTACGATGTATTTGATTGATAGTAATGCAGTTGTGGCTGGGGCTCATCTTGTAGATAAAGGAATATCTACTCAAGCAGCAGCAGAATTGTTATTCTATGATCAGTGGGCTAACTCAACTTCTGTCCCTGGTGGAGTTGATCTAATAGATGACATGATTGATGCTCCAAGTGGATTTGAGGTCGGAAGCGATTTCTTAGGTGGTGCCCCTACTGCGTCAAATATTTCAAGAAACACGACACTGAGATTATTTGATTCGTCAAATGGATTGGCTTTGTCTAATGTTACAGGAACAGCCACTTGGTTATTGGCAGCAGCCGGAAATACAACCTTGCAAGGTTTGCTCACCTCAGCTTATCTTGATTTGAATCTGACCCAATTTGGAATGATCTATGCATGGATTGCAGGCTTCTATACGAATTTTATCACGCCTGCTACTGTGGCGAATTTTTCCCCTCTTGGTGTCATCTCGACAGACGATATTGGATATCTCCAGTTTGGTAATTCTTTCGTTACAAGTGGGGACAGTCTACTTGATTTGGATCCCTCACTACTGCTAGAAGCTGAATTTTGGGCGTGGTCTGAACGAGTTGACTCTGATGATCATACCCTTAATGTGACTAACAGTCGAGGGTTGCTGAGTGGTTCGATGAATCTAACTGATGCAACTGGTGTGGGTACATTTCTAGCATTAGCTACTGGTAATAATATTACCGGAATTAATACTCTATTTGGAACCAAATTAGAAATCACGGATCTGCTGAATTTGACTCGGTACATCACATATCTCATCGATTCATTTGTTCTTGCAGCTCTTCCAATAACTGCATGGGATGAATTAGCATATTTCCATTGGGGTAACGGTGCGGTGACTAGTGGGTTAAGCCTATTTGA
>JACZSS010000228.1 GCA_022574115.1 Candidatus Heimdallarchaeota archaeon
AATATACTGGTGGGACAACTGGAGTATCAAAAGGGGCTATGCTAACGCATCGAAATCTAATCTCCAATGTTATTGGTCTAACCCATTGGATAAAACCACCAATGAAGTTGGGTGAGGAAAAGTATATTGCAGTAGTCCCATTATTCCATGTTTACGGTCTTGTCACCTGTCTAATTTCAGCAATCTCCATCGCGGGATCACTTATTCTTGTTCCAGATGCAAGAGCCGGCCGACCTATGTTTCAAGATTTGTTGGAGACTATTGCGAAGCATAAACCAAGCCTATTTCATGGGGTGCCGACTTTATACCTAGCCTTACTCATGCACCCCAAGATTAAAGATTACGATTTGACCAGCTTAAGGGCTTGCATCTCCGGATCAGCTCCGCTTCCTGTCGAAATAATGAAAAATTTTGAGGAACTGACTGGAGCTCGAGTTGTTGAAGGATACGGACTCACCGAAACCAGCCCGATTACTCATGTTAATCCCATTTCACCCGATAGCAAAATAAAGCCAGGCTCTATAGGATTACCATTTCCGGATACAGAGGTAAAAATTTTTGATCCTGAAGATAAAGAAAATGAACTGCCGCTAGGAGATGAAGGCGAACTTGGAATTAAAGGTCCTCAAGTAATGAAGGGTTACTGGAATAAACCCGAGGAAACTAAAGAAGTAATGAATTCACAAGGGTTCTTTTTAACTGGAGATATTGCAATCATGGATGATGAGGGATATTTTATGATCACCGATCGTAAGAAAGACATGATAAATGCTAGTGGTCTCAAAGTCTATCCAAGAGAGGTGGAAGATATTTTGTTTGAACATCCTGCAGTTGCCGAAGCCGCAGTGGTGGGAATTCCGGATTCATATCGAGGTGAGACCGTCAAAGCATTCATCGTTTTCAAGGACGGAGAAAGTGCAGGAGTTAAGGAACTCCAAGAATTTTGCAGATCAAGAATGGCAAAATACAAAGTTCCCCGACACTTTGATTTCCTTGATGAGCTCCCAAAATCAGCTGTGGGCAAAACATTACGACGAGTATTGAGAGATAATGAATTAGAAAAAGCCAAGAAAAAGTAGCGAAGAACACTTTGATCTCATGATCGAATTTCGCCTATTTCATGCTTAATTTAATTTAATTTTTCTAAAAACCAATTACGTTCCAGCAAGACTTAAATTTTTTCCAAAAATATGATGTTACCGTAAATCTAAAAGAGATAAAAAGATTATGAAGAACTTTAAATTTAAACTGGGACTTGCCGTATTTCTGACGTTGTCAGTGCTAATGGTAGCCCCAGAAATGGTTAAATCATCATCCCATGTAAGGCCAACAATTCCGATTGGTGCATTGGGACCAGAGGCAATCACGCCTGGACAAGATAATCTACGAGGAGTCCAATTGGCTGTAGAGGAAATAAATGCAGGCGATGGAATAAGTGTTAGCGGAGTCGTTTATGATTTCGAGATTTTCAGCCGAACAACATCCGGAGTGGATGGCTTACCAGATGTGACAACAGCGAAGACGAATTATGCATTACTCGAAGATACAGACCTGGTCATTACAATGATTGGTGGATTTAGAACTGAAGTGGTCTCCCAGCTAGAATTCAGTATTAATACAAGTATGATACCTTTTCTAGGAGTTGGATCAACTGCACCAATAATTACTGAATACTATTATCGTGTTGGACCAGTAAATGGTACTACACTAGCACGTAACCTCATAGCATTCTATTTATTCGAGATGCAAGCAAAGGGGGTACTCAACGTCACCATTGTGAGAGAAGATGCTGCATGGACACAAGCAATATCTGCGGGAGTTCAAGGCACTCTGATGACAGGTGGACTTCTTGGAACCAATTTCACATTTGGAACCGATATTGTCATAAGTGAAGCAGCCAGTGGTACGGATGTTGCTAATGCCCTAACACCCTTAGTAGGGGATGGTGATTTGCATGCTATATTACCGCTCTTTTCTGCCCCAGTAGGCAGAAGTGTATCAGAACAATGGGCAGCTTTGGGTCTTTCAGATGATATTTATATGGCAGGGATTAATGTTGAAGCTCAGAGAGGAGATCACTTTGCCAATACTGAGGGGGGAGCTGCGGGTGAAATATTCTTGGAAGCTGCGCCTCTGGGAGTGAACGTGACTGAGGGAACTTTTGCGTTTAAAGCTGCATACAAAGCAAAACATGGATCTGAACCGACTTATACTTCTTTTGCAGCTTATGATGCAGTTTACGTCTTGAAGGAAGCTATAGAAAGAGCAAACAGTTTTACCCCTGCTAATATTCATGCTGAACTGCCAAATACTGATTATAACGGAACAACTTCAAGAATAAAATTCACTTCTGAGTCCAGTGCAGGTCAAGTCGCTTCAACCTCCGTTCCTGAAAGTCTGAAAGTGTTCAATAATACGATTGCACATGATCTATTCACTACAAGTACCATTGGAGTTGCAGGATTCCCATGGTCTCAAGTCTACTTCTCTCAATGGACCCCGTTTGGTTCAAGAAATCCGATTTGGGCAGGTACATCTACCGGTTACGAAGCTATTGATGCACCACCATATATCGAAGTTTCTACTACAGTCACCACAGTTTCTGGAGTCGAAACGACGATTACAGGGGGTGTGACCACTGTCATTGAAACAGAAACCGTAGACACACCAACTCTAACAGTTGGTCTTGTGTTGATGTCCACCATCATGGTTGGAGTATTCGTATCTCGATTAAGACGAAAAAATAAGTAAAAATAAAATAAAATCTAATAATATAACGAAGGTTGATTTTTAAACAATCAACCTTTCAAATCGATTAATTAAATGCAGAAATATTACTACAGACGATCTTCCCTTACCTGAAAAAACTGAACAAGAGCCGTTCCGTCTAAGTCAAATGGAACTATACAAAAAACTTAGAGCAAATAGGAATTTTTATTCAATTTTATTTCTAATAATTTTATTCCCCTTCGCTATATTCAGTACCTATTTCGTGTTTGGAATCGATACTGGAACCAATGTCCTAGTTAATTCAGTTATTAATGGAGCAACCCTAGCGTTGTTAGCTTTGGGGTTTTCAATTATATTTGGAATTGCTAAAATGTTTAAGCTGTCAATAGGTGGTTATTATGTATTGGGTGCGTTCACGGCGCTTTGGCTGACCAATGTGAGTGTTTTAAATTTCAACGACTTGGTTGATAGACCGATTAACAGTTCTGACATGATCTTCCTGAGATTGATACACTCCTTTCCTTTTGTTATATTTTTTCTAGGTATAGTGTATAATTATAGAACATTCAACAAAATGAAAACAGGATATTTTGTAGGTTTGAATGGCTTGGCAGTTGCCATTCATAGGTCCATCTTAGTTAACGCCGAAGAAGGCGTAAGGATACTAAGTGAAAAAGCAACGTTTTTAGCTTTTTTTATCGTCGGGAGTGCTGTTTTATTAATACTAGCATTAGGTTATCTTGAACTATCGGAAAATCAAGTAATTACCATTTTTACCAGCTATCACATATTCCTTTTGGCAATGAATGCGAGTGGAATAAGTAAAACATTTGCAGGAATTTACTTTGCAATTATGATATATTCTATCCTTTTTGTTGCGAGCGTAAGCATGCTCGTGGATAAAATTGTCATTGATAAAATACGGGCAAATACAACAATTGTGCTCATTATCACCTTTGCAATAGCAATATTTCTTCAAAGTATTATAGCAGAGTTCTCATTTCCTATTGATCGTACGCCAATATTGACTGAATTTGAGAAATTCGGAATTGAACCCGCTTTTCTGAATGGCCTCGTACCAAAAAGAGACCATATTCAAATATTAGGTGTAACAGTTCAAAGCATAAGAATAATCTCAATGATTGGTGCAATAATGCTAGTCAGCTTCACCATTTGGTTTATCGATAGAACCCCTCTGGGGATTGCTATGCAGGCAGTATCCCAGGATGAAGATGCCGCATGGCTTGTTGGTATCAATGTAAAGAAAGCGTACTTGGTTGCTACTGGAATTGGAATGGGGCTTGTGGCTTCAGCTGCAATCCTTATTACTCCATATGAGGCTAGACCATATTGGGGTGTGTATATGGGCTACTTTCCACTCATCACGGCCATTGCGGTGGTTACAGTAGGGGGATTAGGTAGTATAGTTGGAAGCGTTGTAGCAGGATTTGTTATAGGCTATGCACAGACATTTGTGGGGCAACTATTTCCAGAATACGCAATTGTTGTGCCATTTATAGTGATTTTAATCACAATGATAATTCGACCAAATGGATTATTTGGGATACCGGAGGAGGAAACGTAATGATTGCCCAAGAGAACCCTCTCATTTCATTTGTCAAGAAAATTAATTGGTCTTATCAATGGCAAAAAATCAAAAATAATGGATTCTACATAATCGGATTCGTACTTCTTGTTAGTTTCGTCTTCTTTGAATTTAAGGAATTTAGCCTTGTGGGTCCTATTTTTGCAGATATGCAAATAATTGGGATAATAAAGCCTGATGCATCCTTTACTCGTATCCTCATAAAATGTCTGATTTTAGCCGTATTTGTTGTATCATGGGATCTCTTGAGCGGGTATACTGGGCAAATATCATTTGGCCATGTAGTATTTTTCGCATTCGGTGCATATTTTGCGGTCTTAGCAAAAAATCCCTTCGAGTTACATGAAGGAATATTAAATATTAGTCATCCGGGTTATCCTACTGAATCGATCAATTTGGGATTTATCGGGGATGTGAATCTTGGCTTTGTAAAAGCTATCTTTTTAGCTGCATTCCTAACGGCTACTTTTGCTATTTTTCTTGGAATACTAACCTTAAGGTCAAAAGGACCCTATTTTGCCTTGATTACATTGGTAATTCCGCTCATTTTCCAGTCACTAGTAACAACAGAAGGTCTTGAGGATTACACGGGTGGTGAAAATGGCCTCTTTATCAGTGCAAATAATACATTAGCAGAAACTCCTGAATCACAACTTAAAATCATTTTTGTAATTGCAATTGCATCGATCGGGGTGATGTATGTAATCGCCAAATCCAGATTTGGTATAGTGTTACAAGCGATTCGGGAAGATGACCATGCGGCCTCGGCATCGGGGGTTAATGTTAGTTTTTATAAAATAGCCATTTTGGCTGTAAGCGCGTTTTTTGCCTCAATTGCAGGAGCTCTTGTTGTTCATATTACTGGAGTCAGTTCCGGAATTTTCGTTACAGAGCGCAGTTTTGAACCGATAATATTTACCATTGTTGGTGGTATTGGGACGATTACTGGTGCTGTACTCGGGACATTCTTTTTGGTACCAGTATTGGATTGGTATATTCAGGATGCATTTTTAGAAAGCCCAACAGTCAATACACTAGCTTTAGCAGTGTTACTATTATTCGTCTTAAGGTTTCAGCCTCTTGGGTTAGTTCGTGCTAAAAAAAGACTGCGAAATGCAATTATTTTTGGTTTTGCTTGGATGCTATCCCTCATGTTCTATGATGCAACTGATGATGGGTTTGTGATCGACCAGTCATCTAACGGACCAAAACTTGTACCAACTCAACTTGACTCCGTCATTGGGTGGTTGTTCAAG
>JACZSS010000229.1 GCA_022574115.1 Candidatus Heimdallarchaeota archaeon
CCATCTTGATGTGATTTCAGCCCTTTTTTGTAAAACTCATCAAATTCTCTCATGCCGTCACCAATTTGTTGAAAGTGGTCAGTCAAAATTATGCCTGGGTGTGTCAAAAAGTCGTTCCGCACTGTTTGCTTTGCACCAGACATCATCTTCTATCCGAACTCCGAACTTACCAGGAATATAGATTCCAGGTTCAATGCTATTACAATTTCCTGCAACCAAGGGAATTTGATTGGAACCAACAATATATGGAGTTTCATGAACTTCCATCCCAATTCCGTGTCCCAATCTGTGAGTAAAGTATGGTCCGTAGCCTTTGCTCTCAATATGATTTCTTGCAATGCCATCCAATTCTGAAGGCTTTATACCTGCTTTTTCAGCATCAAATGCCATTCTGTTCGCCTCAAAAACGATTTCATAAATTTCTTTGTAATCCTTTGGATGGCCGAAAGGAACAGTAATGGTGATATCTCCCTGATATCCATTAACTGGGGTTCCACAATCAAGCAGAGCCACCTGATCATTTTGTAATTTTCTATCTGACGGGATACCGTGTGGTAGCGCACTGTTTGAACCGAATTGAATTAATCCAAATGCTTCCTCCGATCCCGATCGTTGTCTCATCTCGTGTTGCACGATTTTGAGAAACTCTTTCTCTGTAATACCCTGCTTAAGCTCCGGAATTGCTGCTAAAATACCCTCGGTCGAGGCTTTTGCTGCAGCTTGAAGCTGAGTTATTTCCCATTCACTTTTAATTGATCTCTGAAAGTCAAGTAGTGGGTGTGATGATTTGAATGTTAATCCACTGGCTTCTTGAAGTCTTTCAACTTCAAGTATCCAGAGTTTAGGATCAACGCCAATTATTCCATTGATCCCCCGGTCAGCGAATTCTTTGGCTGCAACCTTGTAGGGTGATTCAGTTTCTTCCCAAACAGCGATATCATCAAAACCCGTGCTACGTTTGACATTTGATCTTTCAAAGGACGGAGAAATGATGAAAGGATCAGAATCTTTGGGGATAATTCCGACAAGTAATCGCTCGGAGGGTAATCCTCGTTTACCAAATAAATACTCAAAGTGAATTCCCAAAGGAATCAGTAAAGCATCTAGATCATTCTGATCCAGTCTCGACTTAACATTTAGTCGTCTCCGATCCAATTCGCGCGTAGGAATGATCATAAATCAGGAGCTGTTGATTCCCATTAAAATGAAATGATGTAATGACAGATCCATCGCAGTTAAATCAACTAATTTTCATGAGATATCATCATATGCGTAGTATTCCTTGTCTTAACTCACTTTGGTCTCAAATTCAATTGGTTAATATTTTTCTTGGACTCTGTGTATATGAGATGATCTTTATAATCATTTTATCAAACAAGAAATGTGCTTGATCAGCCTGAATTTGATATCAGATTTGAATGGAGTCACCAAGGAATAGAAAAATTAGCCCCGATTAGCGATGTAGTGATAATTGTAGATGTGATGTCATTTTCAACTGCTGTTTGTATTTGTGTTGCGAATGGGGCAATAGTCTATCCAATTCGGTCAAGAGATGATGTACCTACCGAATATGCGGAATCTTTGGGTGCAATTTTGGCCGGTCCAAGAGGAAAAGCCGACTACACGTTATCCCCTGTGTCGATGCAAAAAATAAGCAAAGGTGATCGTATTGTTCTCCCGTCACTTAATGGATCAAACCTTTCCATGCTAACGGGAGATACTCCAACACTAGCAGGTTGTCTTAGAAATGCGTCCACTGTAGCTCGAATTGCGTCTACGTATGGATCCAAAGTCTCTGTAATTGGATGTGGTGAGCGCTGGGAGGATGGTACACTGCGTCCATCATTTGAAGACTTGATTGGGGCTGGTTCAATTATTCAAAATCTCACCGGTAGACTATCACCGGAGTCAGAAGCAGCACTCGCCGTCTTTAAGTATCATAAACATGAGTTGCTTGAGAAGTTGTCACAATGTGGATCAGGTAGAGAGTTGACAGAACGAGGGTTTGCTGACGATATTCTATTTTTTGCTGAATTGAATGTGGACGATGTCGCACCAGTATTGATTGAGGGTGCCTATCGCATGTCTGAATAAGATCTTTACGAATTCTTTTGGAACAGATTCCTTGGACTTGTCAGGTCTTGGATCAGAATTTATTTTGAATACTAATTATCAGGGCCCAGTACATTGGATCGAATATATCTACTAAATCATAACTGAAATTGACAGTGGTAAAAAAATAACGCATAAATACAAATTTGATCACACTAAATTGTTGGATTCAATCTAACATTATGATGCCCTGATGGTGTAAATGGGTTAGAACGCTTCTATCCCAGCTCAATGGAAACATTGGAGGTTGTGGCTTGTCGTTCAGTTTACTGGGCTTCTGAAACAAATTCCTCTAGCTGCGCGTTCGATTCGCGCTCAGGGCACTATTTTTTTCTAAGAGCAAAATTGAATCGAGAGATCATCATAAAATTCTAATTGGAGCTAATTGAGCTCCATATGACTTTTTAGCTTGTTTCGAAATTTAGGTTTCAGATTTCCAAATTCGATTTTTTCAGCATGGTGGAACTTTACAAATCTCTTAATCGTCAATGCCAGACACCTCCAAAAATTGGTAGATGGAGCAAACTCAGTTTCCCAAGACCATTTAATAAAGTCCATCATCTTATCTTTTCGATGAAGTTTAACATCAACGCGTCCCACAAAGTTAGGACCGTAGAGGATAGGTAATACAAAATATCCGAACTTTCTCTTCTGTTTTGGCACATAGATTTCAACTTTAAAATCAAAATCATATTGAGATAGTATCGATTCACGGGTCCATAATGCAGAATCAAGCGGACTTAAGAGGAAAACCTGGAATTCGTTATTATCTTTTAACTGCAGATCATCCATTTGATCAAGTTTTCCTTGCAATGAATAGAAAGGCTTTTTCTGTCCTTCTACAATAACTTCTACCAAGTCTCCTTCCTTAAGATAAATCTTGATTAAATTGCGGGGAAGTACTTTCTTCTGACCAATTATCATCTGACCTTGGATATATTTGTACTGCAGGAGTCGATCTAGTGGTGCGAATCCTACTGCTTTGAGAGTTGTTTTGATATGATGCCAAAATACTTCCATCTCATCAGGCAAATCTTCATTTATCTGTTGAAAGTTTGGCAGTACCCGTTCAGGGATGTCAAAGTAAATTTGAAATTTTTCACGTTTAGTGACCGCCAAGTAGCCTCGGGAACTAAGATATTCACACATCCGCTTATTTGCAGTATTCCATCCTGTGAATAAATGTGATGGAAAATTTTCTGGTGTTTCGATATCCCCTGCCCGTGTTGGTCCGTTCTCTTCAATGAATTTTACGATATTTTTCTTCCATGTGTTTTCTTTGTCGACCAGTTCATACCATTTAGGAACAAAATCTCTACGTCGTAACATAGCTGATACGTGATATTTTAGACTTTCCATGGGAATTAAACAGCGAGCATGTGCATAGTCTTCAAATAATTTTCGTGATTTGAGAGCTTTCCAAACTGTTTCCTCCTTATATGATGAACTTCTGGAAAAAAGTACCAAATCATGAGAACGAGCAATAGCAAGAATCGTATCTAGCTGAATATACGAGATCTGTTTTGCGATATTTTCTGCTGATCGAGGTTTTGGCTTGTCCCACAGCAATTGGCTAGAAAGATGGGATATGGTAGCCTGTTCTGCCGTTATTTCCAAGTAAATCATTCCTCCCAGATAACATTATAATTTGCTCCATTGGGTTATTTCAAAATTTTGAAGTTGAGGTAAAATTCTAAAACCTCGTAATCCTTATAATATTTAAATACCTAAGCAAGATAGGGAAAAATGAAATATACTATCAAGACTTATGAGGAGGGATTCATTGAGGATCAGTTTAAAATTGGCAGTCGCCTCTTTGACAAATGGCGGATGGGTGGTCAGACTAGGCGCGACCAATTGAAAACCCACTATTCAAAAGAAAATTTCGATCCAGAAACTAGGTTTTACGCATTTGACGGAGACAACATGTTCGCTTTTCTAGCAGCACCATCCAAGTATGGAAGCGAGGGGGAAGCCTATTTTGAATTTCCTTATTTTTATGAAGGTCATAACGGAGCATCTGAACAACTTATCGACCATGCTTTTCAGAAATTGAAAGAAAAGGGGTTCACGAAGCTTATCACAAGGGCAGGACCGTATTGGGGACAGACTAAAGAAAATGCTCTGAGATATGGATTTACGATAGAATCTGAAATCGTAACAGAATCCCAAATTGCACTTGACGAATTTGACATGACTCAACTACTTGACCCTAATGGAGTCAACGAGCTTAATTTTGAAACAAGTGGAATGAAACTAGCTGAATTCATGGCTCCAAGATGGAATACAACAGTAGAACAAGCGTATAAGAATATGAATCCTCTCGGAAGTCTGAAAATAGGGGAATCTAGGCCTAACCCATGGGATCAGTTGTTTACCTTGGTCTCAAGATTGGTTATCTTTGAAGGTGAGGAAATTGTAGGAGAGGCAATGGCAGCAAATGTGGAAGCTTTTGGCTCTAAAACGGTAAACTTGATTTCACTTAATGCTAAAGACGATTCCGCCCGCATCAAATCGAAATTGCTCAATCAAATTCTTCAGGATTGCAAAAACCAGGAATATCACATACTTGTTGTTCATAGTGGTCCATGGGGAGCACCAGCAAATGAACGTTTCTTTTCGGATTTAGGACTGAAGTTTAGCTCTAAATTAGCCTATTACTGCAAGAATCTATAACCACCTTAGTTCCTCTTTGTCTCCTATTACGTAGAGGTTTAGTTGAAATTGCGTTCTCATAACCCTAACGTCTTAAGATGATCTGAGCCAGAATACTTGGTAACAAGGAGATTCTATGCGATGGTGAAATTTGAAGCAGAAATCTTAGAAATACGTGATTTTTCCGATAACGTGAAAGTCTTTTATTTATCCTCCAATAACGAATTTACACCTAAACCGGGCCAATATGCTTGGCTCTCTCTTCCGGGTATAACTGCGGCTCCAATGGCTATAGCATCAGCTGCTAAAGAAGAAAGTATCATTTTTGCTGTAAGAAAGTGGGGCGAACTTACAACAGCATTGTTCAAAAAATCTCCTGGTGCCAAAGTAATCGTTGATGGACCCTACGGGTCCGAGTTTCCAATTTCAGTAATTGAAGCAGATAAACCATTATATCTGATTGCAGGTGGAACTGGTATAACCCCTATCAGGTCACTGGTGAAAAGTGTTGTTAACACAGCAAACTTAGAGTTATTTTATGGAGTAAAATCTGACGAAGAACTGATTTTCTTGACGGAGATTGGCAAGTGGCCACTAACATCTCAACTCATCCTTGAGGAACCAAGTGATCAGTGGGAAGGTGCTAATGGTATGGTAACGGATTTACTTGAACAAAGTGACCTCAAACCGAACGGGCTTGCCTTTATTTGTGGTCCTCCTAATATGATGGCGGCGGTGATCGACCTCCTTCGAGTCAAAGGATTAGAGGATGGTCAGATTTACTTATCATTAGAGAAATTTGATAAATTTGGAAATGTC
>JACZSS010000230.1 GCA_022574115.1 Candidatus Heimdallarchaeota archaeon
TTTCGGAGATCTCACTGAATCTCAGATTGATTTGTATAATGATCTATCACATACAATGCATTCGATAGGGTTAGTTGATCTGCTTTCCAATGCTGAAACTCTAAAAGACTTGAAAGAGCTCATTTTGACCCACAAAATCGAAATTAGAGTTGAAAAACTTGTGGATCAGTTGATTTAGTCAAAAAAAGGACTTTGATAATTACTTTGTAACATGACGTTTAGTTTAGACCTGCAGGCTGAATTCTCGTTTAAAATGATACTATAAAATACCGCAAACATTAATATGCATTTGGCAAATTACTAGTAACGGTGACAAGAACCGATTTTAGATTTTGAGAAGAATTTCTAAATCCATTTTCATTGATTTTTACTTTCTCAATTACTTGCTCCACTTTATTGCTAAGCTCCGTAACTTCTCGGGAAATTTCGAGTGTTTCAGAAATATTCGTCGTCAAGTTTCGGTTAAAATCATCATAATTTTTTCCAATATCTAGAAGTAACACGCGAAGTGATTCTTGAGTTTCATCTAATTCTTGAGCTAGTTCATGCAACTTTGCAGCAATAGTTTCAAATCCTGGATTCGGAACATCTAAATTTGACGACTCAATGGAAGCATTAATTGAAATTAAATTCCCTAACTCCGAGAGAGCCCGTATCTGAATGAATCGTTCGTTTAGCTTCTCCTGGGATTGATTATACCAAGTGATAAATTCTGCTGCTTGATCCTCTAGTCTGTGTAGAATCGTGTTTTGTCTGTCAGTAATAATAGAATATTTATTCACAAAATCCTCTAGATTGAATGTCTCTGACGATAAATCATCACCTGCGGAGATAAACTGGTTTACACCCTCCTGTAGTAAATCGATTTGGATCTCAATTTCGGAGATTTTATTTGCAATTGTCAGAATATTTTTGTTGAATCGATGTGAGAACATTTTCAGCTCTTTTCCACCAATTAGAGGTAGTTTGGTTGCAACAAAATTACTTCCAAATTCTGCTGAATATTCGCTTATTTGCTCCAAAGGTGTCCAAAGAAATGATTTTAATACATAAGAACCGATAATTATGAAACCACTTCCGAGAAGTACAGCTAGCAAGATTAAAACTTCGTTTAGCCCAAACTCGACACCTTGTCTCGAATAGGATCCAAAAAAGGCACCTAGAATAATTCCACCGGATATTAACAACGAACGATTAAGTTTCTCGTAGTTCTTCCGAGAATCAGATCCGAATACATAGTTTCGCAGAATCGAGGTAAGGAGGTAAACTAAGACAAATCCGATAGGAAGAATGAGTCCATTGATATTGATTTCTGACATTATCTAGTTGAGAGCTTATTAGTTAGAACAAAAATTCTTCCTCTGAACGGAAAACAAACAAAAGGAGTTTAGATGATTATTTGTCTAAATTTTATAATTTAAATCATTTCTAATTTTTTCGAGATTTCTTCAGCTCCGAGAGCCATAACGAGATTTGATGCATTTGGCCCGCGAGATTCTCCGATTAATAGCTGATAAAACGGTGGGTAAAAATCTTTGGCAACTATTCCCTGATCCTCTGCATTCGACCTCAGAATTGTGTTGAAATCTTCAGCAGAAGTTTTTGAGGTAATTGAATTGATAGATTTCTTCCAGATATCTAAAATTTCGGGTGTCCAGTAATTAGCAATATCATCAACCAATTTGTCTAGAATCTTGAATTTTATATTTTCAGGTGCCAAATTATGTAGCCAGTAATCCAGCCGAGGAAGACGCTGTCTAATGTCAACTTTGGACGAATCATTGGGGAATTTCCCCATTTTATCCAATTTTTCAATTGTTTTGTCTATATTGGACAAGCTCGTTTGGTAAACAGTTGCGAGCTCACTAAATTTGATCAGTGCAGGTCTTGTTTTTCGCTCTGCTTCGCCCATTGCCAAAATTGCTGCAGTGCGCATTTTCTGTTCTTCCCTTTCTCTCCCCTCGAATTTTTCTCCTAATACCATCCTTCTAGCTATATCAAATTCATCGAGTAAGTTACCGTACTCACTACTTTGAGGTAAAAAATCAAAATCCTTTAACAAATCTGTTCGGTAAATCAGATAGAGAAATGCCGATGGTTGCATAATTTTGCTAATGATGGTGGCTGGAGGTGCTCCCTCACTTCCTGCAAATTTCTTACCACCAATTGTAATAAAACCAAACCGAAGTAACAACGGAGGTTGGTGTTGGAAGATTCGTTCGTGGACGGCGAGTGCAGTATCGACTGAGCCTCCTGCAACAGAGTGATCTTTGCCTGATGGCTCAATTGTGACTTTAAGAAAGGATTGTCTCGCAGGCCAATCTAATCGCCATTTTATCTTCCATTCGTGTTGATTAATATCAGTGGAACCCTCAAATCCGCAACCTCGATATTGTTTCTCAGAAACACAAATATAGTGCAATTTTTCATTTGAAACACCTTTAAGCTGCGTAGTCTTTTGATTACCGCAATTTTGACAGTTAATAGATACAATGGGACCCAATGGGGAGCCGGAGATTTGCTCCATTAGCTGTTGAATCTCCGTTTCCTTTTCCAAATATAATTTTAAAAATGGGTCATACTTTCCTTGCTTGTAAAGATCAGTTGCACTAATATACTCTATATCGAAGCCCCAATCCGTTAAGGCGGTTTTAGCTCCGTTTGTAAAATGATGAGCATAGCTCTCTGCCATTCCAAATGGGTCTGGTATCCGAATCAGGGGATGTCCTAAATATTTTTGTAATTTTTGTTTGTGTTCTTTTAAATTTGAGGGTATCTTATCCAATGGATCATAATCATCAATTACAAGTACAAATTTGCTATTTTTTCCCTGATTAAGGAGCTCCTGGTGAAAACCGTTGCAAGTTATTGCTTCTTTTGAGTTCCCAATGTGATAGGTTCCTGAAGGACTCCATCCAGAACAGACGACATGATCGTCCCCAAAAATCGATATAGCTTCATTCGCATGAACCGTTGTCCAACTACTTGGCTGATCCATCTCAAACTCCACGATAGATTAAGTTATAATCGTCCCAGTTCATGATTTGATTTGATGATTTTATTGTTTCCTCAATGTTTAAACCATCTGGTTCGAACGTGACGATTACGACAACTGGTATCCAACCATCTTCCAAGACTTCCTCTAATTCTTCAGTATTTTCAACAACCTCAACTTTTAGCTCATATTCCTTTTCAAGTAAGACTTGAACAATTCGATCAATGGGAGTACAATCTTTGATCAATTCAAGAACGTCATCAAGGTTATTAGGTGTAGGAAGAACTTTTTCAAATTTAATTTCGGAACACACAAATCCCACGTTGATTAATTCATTGCCAATCCATGCAAGAGACTGTGTGAGTACTACTTCGATCTCTTTCGCTTTGTAGATCTTTGCAATCTTTCTGATTTCAAGTCCGAGTTCTTCAGCTGAAAGAGCCTGATCTGACTGAGCTTTTACCCAGATTTCATCCATTGTGATGATATCAACAGACTTCCCGTTATTCTCAGATAAGGGGGTTGCGACTAAAAATCCAATCTTGCTTTCGTTATCCAAAAAAGAATAAAGATCACTTCCATCTTCAAGTGCAATTGAGATTCCTTCAAATATATCTTCGAAATCCTCATCTGAAGCCTGCGTTTTGAGAACTTCTTCAATGGTAGATTTGAAATCAGCTTCATTTTCGACCTTTACAAGTTCCACAATCGAAGATATATGTGGGTAATAAAATCAGTAATGATAGTTACTCGCTATTTCGAAGGAAACTTGGATGGCGACAAGTTAATTGCATTGAATTCAATTCTTTCTTGTCAACTTTTCACTGAACTTTCGTGGCGTAAAATAAAATTTAGAACGACTTCTGCTAGTTCTTCGAGTTTGCCAGTTAAAATATCGCGTTCAAAACCTCTATTATAATAAGCTCTACCAAGAAAACAGAAATCAGTTAGTCCGATTCTATGCAGAAACCACGTTTCATATGTTTTGTAGCTACCACCGATCATAACCGGTTCTCTGAGCTTAGATTCTCCAATCCATTGTCGCTCGAATGGAATTTCGGAAAGCAATTCCATCAGGAGTTTGATAATCCCATCAGTTCCTGTATCTCGATAACTTTTAACTATACCGTCATCAAGATCCGCTAGGAGAAAGGTATCAGTTACCTCGTGAGTTGCTATCATGAAATCATTGATCAGGTATGCAATTTCCGGTAATAATTCCTTTGGAAACTTCATCGTATTCAACAGATTTGCTATACTATCGGCGATTTCTGGTGGAACATAAGAACTGTAATTAAGATTAAGAGAATCGAAAAATTCGTGATGCGCCGAGATTACATCCTCCATAATTCGTCTGGTAAAAGGCTCTGAATCATAAGTATCTTGCAATGCGACGTAAGCTAGATCATCTTTACTAAGGATCGATATCTGATAAATTCCTAATTCTGCTTCTCTAAGCGGTCCTTTTGATTCTCCCAATTCATCCCCAAGTAGCATCAGCGCTTGAACTAAGCTAATTAAGAGATCCGCATGAATTTTCACTCTTCCATTGTCGAATAGGGGAATCCCTATTGATTTCTTCCTGTCCAATAATAAGAGTAAATGGATCACTTATGTTTAGATCGAATTGTCATTTAATTTAGTTATCCGATAAATAAAAAAATCTTGAACCAATTTTTTCTAATATTTTGACATTGCTTTTTTGAAGAGGCTGAAATCATTATACACATCTCGTATTTTACCATCCCACAGAAGAAATATTCGATCTGACAGACGAAGAATATCTAGATCATTTGTTGTAATAACGATTGTATGCTCTGTTTTTAGGCTGTGTAATAATTTTAGGATATCGGGTTTGGTCCACAAATCTAATCCGATTTCTGGAGAATCCAGCAAAATAATGTCGTTTCTCATTGCAAGAATTCCTGCTAGCGCGACCAAGGTCTTTTCTCCAAATGACAAAGACGATGTTTCCCGCTCCAACAAATGTAAGATCCCCAGTTGTTCACATGCTTCAATAACTCTTTGGTAGACTTTATTTTTGGATAAGCCTAGATTTCTCGGACCGAAAGCAATATCATCGGACACGACGGGATAAAAGATCTGATCATCAGGATTCTCAAAAAGTAGACCAACTTCCTGATGAAATGATCGATTTGGGTTCTCGGCTACGGAAATTTGTTTGATGAGCACATCTCCGATTTGGGGCTTCAAGATTGCATTGAGATGTCGAAGCAGGGTCGATTTACCATTCCCTAATTTTCCGGTTATCGATACCATTTCATTTTGATAAATTTCTAAATTTACCCCATTAAGAATTTGTTTTGATGTTTTGGGGTATATGAAGAACAAATCTGAAACCTGAAGTACGACTTGTTTAGACATTTTGAGACCTTCAAATATTAATCCAAACTGGAACAGTTACAATCACAACGGCAAATAATAAGGTAACGAAGATAACTGTCAAACCCTCACTAGTCCAGTTCGGAATTGTTGGCGTGTAAGTTTTTGTTGAAAAACCCCGTGCGGTTAAGGTGTCGCCTAGAATTTCACTATAAATTCCAACTCTAG
>JACZSS010000231.1 GCA_022574115.1 Candidatus Heimdallarchaeota archaeon
AGAAATTGGTAATTTAGATTGTTTAAAACGAACTGGTTTCCTTCAAATTCACCATTGAAAATGTCGGTTTGCAGGAGTCTTCCTACTTTCTCTTCAACCTCAATTTTGCTCATATCTAATAATGAGACCAAGACTTTTAGATCGACTCGTCTCAATAGAGCGATACTTCCAATTAATGTGGCTAACTGACGATCTGTTAACCGGGAAAAATATGGTTTACAATAAGTGACCGGATCAATCATTTTGTCACTTAAATAAACATCCTCCATCTTACTACTTCTTCCTTACATAATCTTGATCTTCCATGTATATATTACATTGGTTTTGAATTTTCTGCATTTTAGAAAATTAAGGCGGAGTAAGATGATTTCTGACCGTTTTTAAAAATTCTTCATGAATTCTCGTATCCTTTGCCAATTCTGGGTGAAATGTGCTTGCCAAAATATTGCCCTGCCTAATTAATACTGGTTCTTCGTTTAATGTAGCTAAAACTTCTACTTCAGGTGATATTTTGATGATACGAGGTGCACGAATAAATATTCCTTTAAAATTTTCGCCAATACCTTGTATGTCCATTAGTGTTGAAAATGAGTCGGCTTGTCGACCATAGCCGTTCCGAATCATTTCGATATCTAAAAATGGAAATGCACCTTTTTTCAATTCTGTTTCTTTTCTCCGTCTGACATTTTTGGACAAAAGAATTGCACCAGCACAAGTACCAAAAACTGGTAAATTTCTCTCCAGGGCCCTATGTACTGCTTGGAGCATTCCACTCTTCTGACCTATCAATTTCATAGCCCCGCTTTCGCCCCCAGGCAGGACTAATCCGTCTAGTCCTTCAAGCTCATGTGGGAGGATAACTCTGTTTAACTTAATATCGATCTGTAATGATGCTGCTGCTGCGAGAATCGCTCGCTCGTGTTCCTCAATTGCTCCTTGGATAGCGAGAATACCTATGTTCATCATCTAAAAAGTTACCTTTGGTTTTAGAGTAATTGAGCTGACTCTTTGTCTGCGTGTTAAATATTAGATCCTCGAGACTGAATCTTAGCTTCTTCAGCCATTGACGAGATCCCTAATCCTGCCATAGCTAATTTTTCATTAACCATTTCTTGAGCTTCCAGAACTTTATCTGGATTTTCCCAATGTGTCACCGCGTAAACAATTGCTGCCGCTCGATTCTCCGGATCTTCTGATTTGTAGATCCCACTCCCAACAAATACCCCATCACAACTCATTCTCATCATCATCGCCGCGTCAGCTGGCGTTGCAATTCCACCAGCAGCAAAATTAACAACTTGTAGTCGACCAAGTTCACCAACTTTAAGAGCGGTTTCATAACTTACCCTCATTTCCCGCGCTAGGATTAGTAGTTCCTGAGGATTGTCTTTGGCACCCACCACATCTCTAATTCCTTTATTTACTAATCGCATGTGCCGGATGGCTTCACTAACATCTCCTGTACCGGCTTCTCCTTTGGTTCGAATCATTGCGGTTCCTTCTTCAACTCGTCTCAAAGCTTCGCCTAAATTTCTGCAACCATTGATAAATGGAACTGTAAATGGCCACTTCCATACGTGAGATGCCTCATTTGCAGGTGTTAAGACTTCAGATTCATCAATCATATCAACTCCTAGTTCTTGAAGTAGGTGTGCTTCCTGTGTGTGCCCAATTCTGCATTTTGCCATTACCGGAATTGAAATGGTTTCCATAACTTCTTTTATAGCGCTGGCTGTTGCCATTCTGGCCACTCCACCCTTTCCCCGGATGTCAGCTGGTAGTTTATCGAGAACCATAACAGCAACTGCACCTGCATCTTCTGCAATGCCTGCTTGCGTAGGATTTGTCACATCCATAACTACTCCATGTTTCACCATATTTGCAAATCCCCGTTTCAATTCGGTGGATCCCAGTTGGATTTCAATATTCTCGTAAGTTTTTAGTGGCGTATAGTCGAGCTTGGACATCTTGGTTACCTTATTTATTACTATGAAAGCGTTAAATAAATAATTAGTGGTGATAATAAATATTTTTCGTGATGTAATTGCTCTAGGATTTAACCTATTGTTCGGGTTGAACGATCGAAAATTTATAATGCGTAGAAACTTAGCCTAATTTGGTAGATCGTCATTAGTACAAGAGGTATCAAAACAGGCAAATTTGCGAAAATTAGAAAATTTGAAACACCAAGTGAATTACCGGACGAATATCATTCACTTTTAATGAAAATGCTCTTCGTTCAAGGAGATACCGAATTTGCAAGTGTCGAGCAACATCGCGATTGGCAACTCAATGCTCCGACAGCTGAAGATCGATGGATATTGGCAAGAATTGTTGCCGACGAGGTTAGACATGGTCTTACGATGGTTCGACTCCTTAAGACCTTTGGGGAAGAAGGTGAAAAAGCAGTTGCAACTCTGTTGAAACGAAGGATGGGTGAACATACGCTTGATGCCTTCAATATAGAATTCAAGAATTGGGCTCACGTTTGCGCTTTCACGTGTTTCGTTGACCGAGTTGGATTGTATCAGTTAGAATCCTTTGAAGAGTGTTCTTTTGCGCCATTAGCTAGGCAAATCCCCTTAATGTTAAACGAGGAACAGCTACATATCGGGTTTGGATTAAATGGGTTGAGAAAAATTATCAATCGTGATGACTATCCTGGTACCAAGGAAGATGTTCAGGAGGCCATCGATTTTTGGATTCCACGAGCGTTGGACATGTTTGGTCACAAAGATTCTTCAAGTTCCGTCCTTGCACAAGAGCTGGGGATAAAAAAATGGCAAAATGAGGAAATGAGAGTAAGATATTATAAAGAAGTCACAGGAATTTGCGAAAGTCTTGGTGTACAAATTCCATCCATTGAAAGTGGCCGAAACATTAATTAGTTTAGCTCTTCATTTTCGCGTAATTTTTCTTTAATAATCTGTAACAATTTTTCGTCATGCTCGCTTAATAAAAGAATCTTCAGATATTTTGGTGATGTAATTTTTTCAAATGCTAGACTACGATACGTTATATCAGGTTCGTTCACGGCAAATTTAAAGGCGATATCCTCACGGTGTCCGATTTTTGAAAATGCGTTCATCCGACACGTTTCACTTTTTGCTTCGAAACAGATTTGTTCTAATTGACTTTCATTATGAATCTTTTCAACAACGATATGGCAAATCTCGTCGTCTTGGGTTGTAAGACTTAGATCTACTAGTAATTGTGTATCGGTAATTAGAAGTAAGCTACCGAGTCGGAGGGAGGGACTTTTTCCATTTAAATATAATTGATACCAATATGTATCTCCTCGATGTAAATCCGTCTCACATCGAAATAATAGATCTCCTACTTCTCTATTTGTCAGCGTTGCAGTAATAGATGTAGTGGTGAGATAGCTGAGAACAAAGTTCAAATCGGAGACTTGAAATAGACAATTAACAATTACAGTGGAGTGCCACTCTTTTCCTCGTTCAAAGCCCAGTGTGAAATTTAGAAATTGTTTGAAGTAAAAATCTTTGTTAATTTTCGATAAAAGTGACCAGAAAAATAAAGGAAAAAATGTTTGTTCCAAAATATTTGGAACATCTAAATTTTTGTAAATTGTCTCCATATCACATATTAACGTTATCTTCTGGAGATTATCGTTAATCTGGATATCTAATTCCTTCAGCTGAGGATCAGTTAACTCCTTAGACTTGAATTTGATAATTTTCCTGTTGATGGTTTCGATCTGATTGACAGGACCCCTTTTACCAGCATTCATACAATCGAAATTATGATACCCAGTTAGGATCTCGTTTTTCCATGTAAGCTGCTGTTCCTTCAACGGCATTTGGATGCCCGAATAACCTGTTTTGTAGTTCTCTCTCTAATGTCAAACCCTCGTGAAGCGACATTTCAGTTCCAGATACAACTGCTCGTTTGATCAATCCGATGGTAAATGATGGTTTACTCAACAGCTGATTGAGATACTCTGATAATCCCTCATCAAATTTATCACCGTCAAAAACGTAATTTACTAACCCCAAAGCCATTGCCTCATCAGCCGTAAGTAATCGACCCGTGATCATTAAATCAATTGCCTGACTGTTGCCAATAATTCGAGCTAATCGTTGGGTACCTCCAGTACCTGGGAGTACTCCCAAATTTGACTCAGGTAAACCTACTCGGTATGTTTTACCTTCTGCAGATCCACGGGCCATAATTCTTACGTCTGCTGACATTGCGATTTCCAACCCACCTCCAACTGTATGCCCATTCATTGCAGCAATAACGACTTTAGGGGTCTGTTCGAATTTCGATAGAGTCTCGTTTGCGTGTAAACAAAAATTTCCTTTAGTTCCTGGTGTGCATGCCTGTAGATAGGTAATTTCGGCACCCGCACTAAACGCACCCGGTAAACGATTGCGTATGAGGATTACCTTAGCTTCATCATCGTACCTAGCTTCAAGTATGGCATTGTCCATTTGTTGAAAAAATGCATGGGAGTAGGTATTCATTTTCCGATTATTGGTTAGTTCCACAACTCCAACATTCCCATCCAGTTTGTATTCTACTAAACTTAAGTTGTCGGATTCAATGTAGGTGGCATTGGGGGTTTTCATTACCTAAGGATGCTGCAAAAGTATTTAATAGATACTTTCGTGCTTTGGACTGCAGAACCTTTAATATCACCCATCAACGCCTTATTGTCACATCTAACAGACATCAGTTCATTTCTCATCACTTTTTCTTCTTATCTCCTAGGGAGTTAATAAAATAATGCGATCTTTACGATAGAGTCGTACGAACGCATAAAGGCGCCCATTCAGGTAATCTCGCACCGTAGCTCATAGTCAGTTAATTCTCTTAGAAAATCAACCACATTATTAACAAGGAAGTACGTATTCATGTAATATGCATATTAGTATCGGAAAAGTGAGTAATTATCTTGGTGTTTCCATTTCAACTCTACGAAGATGGGATGGCATGAATTTATTAAATTCATCATTTAGAACAGCTGGTGGCCATCGTAGATATCAATTAAATGTTATACTGGAAATTACCGGAGATAAATCACCTGAAAATAATACTGCAATAGGATATGCTCCAGTTAGTGGACATAAACAGAAAAAAGATCTGCTGAAACAAATGAGGAGTATCAAAAATTATTCCCGAAAGAATAATTTTTCCATCGGGAAAGTTTACTTTGACTTTGCTTCAGGTCTCAATGACAATCGTCTAAATTTTTTGAGACTGCTAAAATCAATACCAGTGATCAGGCCAAAAGCAGTAGTTATTACTTACAGTGATCGGTTAGCTAGATTCGGAGTAAATGTGATTAAAATGTTCTGTGAGGTATTTTCCTGTAAATTAATTACCATTTTTCAAAAGGATGATAGCAATCTGGAAACAGAACTTGCAGAAGGCGTGATTGCTGTGATCACCTCATATGCCGGTCGCTTCCATAGAAGAAGACGGGGAACATTGGTATGAGTTGATATAATCCCTAATCACTTACAAGGGAGCCCCTTGAAGGTTTAAATAACATTTTATTAGTATTACATTCGTGGTCTCGATGAGAAACTCAAT
>JACZSS010000232.1 GCA_022574115.1 Candidatus Heimdallarchaeota archaeon
CATTTTTCTCGCCCTAGCGATTGTTGTATTCATGAACTGGATTTTCTTTAAGACCGAAAAGGGAATCCCAAAAACAAAAATAGGTTTTGAAGTAAGGGTGGTTGGAAAAAACGAAACCGCAGCTAAAGTTTCGGGAATAAATTATCTAAAAGTTGCATTGATCACTACCATGATTTCAGGTGGATTAGCAGGGATTGCAGGTGTGGGTCTGCTCGCTGGTCAAGACTATAGATTGTGGGAATCATCAACCCGAGGTTACGGATTTGCAGGAATAGTCGTAGCTTGGCTAGGATCTCTCAATCCCGTGGGAGTTATGATTAGTGCATTTATTATTGCGATGCTGTACGCTGGTGAACCTTCGCTTCAGGTCAATTTGAATGCACCCGGGTCTGTAATAGACATTCTGATTGGCGGATTATTGATTTCAATTTTGATTTCAGAATTCTTTTACAGATATACTTTTGCGCGAGTTGAGAAAAATCTGGATCAAATCTCGTCAATTTCGGAGGGGACAACATGAGCGAACATATTATAGCATCAGCAATTGTTATTTCATCGACGTTTTTCCTTATACCGACAATTGGGGAAATATTTGCTGAAAAATCAGGTGTACTTAACCTTGGAATTGAAGGAATGATTGTTGCGGGAGCCGCGGGTTCTTTTCTCACTACATACTTATTAAGAGGTCTTGCTGGACCAAAATTTCTTGGAGGCGATATCACAGTATGGATTGGTTTGCTTGCCGGAATGTTGATTGGAACTGTGCTCGCTTTACTTCACTCATTCGTATCGGTCACATTAAACCGAAATCAAATAGTATCAGGTATTGCATTAACAATTTTTGGGACTGGTCTTGGCGGATTATTTGGCCGCGGTGTGGTTGGGAAACAAATAGAAACCTCAAAACTGGATGATATTTCAATTCCAATACTGAAGGAGATTCCTTTTTTTGGTGCAGTTCTATTCAATCGTGACATCATTGTCTATTTCTCATATATTTTAGTTCCTTTGGCTTGGTTTATCCTATTCAGAACTAAATTGGGTTTAATGATTAGAACTGTGGGTGAAAATCCTATTTCTGCACATAATCAAGGCATAAATGTGAAGAAAATTCGACATATGAGCGTTTTATTTGGAGGTGCCTTAGCTGGATTGAGTGGAGCTTATTTGAGTCTTGCATGGTTGGGAAGATGGCAAGAAGGAATAACTAATGACCGTGGTTGGATTGTCATAGCCCTAGTAATTGTGGCTTTGTGGCATCCAATAAATGCATTAATAGGTTCATACATTTTTGGTGTATTTTGGGTTTACAAGTTGCAATTTGCAAATGGAGTCGACGTCCTAGGATTTACGATTAAAGCAGATAGCAATCTGATGGATATGCTTCCTTATTTATCAACCCTTGGCTTTTTAATAATTGGGAGTGTTATGATTAATTTCTCAAAAGTCAAGCGACTAATTGGAGCGCCAACAGAGTTAACCGTTCCGTTTTATGACGATTAATCAGAAACTTTCATACCTTCTTCAACCGGCTAACCGTTTGCCTCAATATATGCGCCATTACTTTTCGATTACAAAGAATTTTTTTTCTTGGTAAATATTGAAACCCCTCCACGATTCCTTATATAATAATATCTATCGGCTTTTAACTGCCGATATAATGGTTTAAAATGCAATCGATCGGCTATAGAAAAGAGGAAAAAAATGTCTGAAAGCGGATATAATGCAAATGTATTGATTGGAGTTGCAATTATTGGCCTCCTAATTGGAGCTGGTCTCGGTTTTGGGGGATCCCAAATTGCAACGTCTGACGAGGGCGGAGTGTCTGGAAAGCTTAAAGTTGGTTTTATCTATGTCGGACCTACGGGTGATATTGGTTGGACTGCAGCACATGATAAAGCAAGAATGATACTAGATGAGAAATATGATTGGCTCGAAACGAACTTTGTTGCGGACGTGACTGAAGGTCAGGAAGGTCCTTTCATAGATAACTTAATCAATGATTGGGGTGCTGATGTAATCTTCACGACCTCGTTCGGTTTTATGGATGGAACAATTGCTAAAGGTCTTGAATATCCCGATACAATATTCTTCCATATATCTGGATTTAAAAGAGCGAAAAATGTTGGTACGGTCTTTGCTGATTTTTACCAATTGTACTTTTTAAACGGGCTTATGGCAGGGGCACTCACTCAAACCGATCAGATTGGCTATGTGGCTGCATTTGAACTCCCTGAACTAATTCGTCATATTAACGCGTTTCAACTCGGAGCTCGATTTATAAATCCGGATGTAACAACTCACGTTACTTGGATTAACTCTTGGTTTGATCCTACCTCAGCAAGGAATGCAGCTACCTCACTTGTTGGAGCTGAGGATGTGGATGTTCTTGCGTTCACCGAAGATACTGCTGCTGTAGTTGAATATGCTGAGGAGACAGCTAATGTTTATGCATTTAGTCACTATTCACCCATGCAGGTATTAGGTCCCACAAGTACGATCTCGGGACAATTAGTTAAATGGGAAGTACTTTATGAATCTATAATTCAAAAGATCTTCCTCGGAGAATACACCAATGAAAATTTAGAGAATGTTGATATTCTTGGTCTTCTGAAAGAAGACGCGGTCCAGCTTGGTGGTTCGTTTGATGAAGTCATAAATTCAGAGTTTAAGACTAGATTAGAAGCCGTAACAGTGGATGATCCACTTTTAGGTACGATCAATGTTTGGGATCTTGTTTTAGCAAGAATCGACGAGATGAGCGACACAAATGTTAGATTTGAACCATTTACGGGTCCTATTTACGACCAGGATGGTGTTCTCCGGCTTGCTGATGGGGAAAGAATGTCAATCGGCGATTTGTTGAGTATTTTATGGTTTATCGGAGTTGAGGGTGGCTGTACTACCGCAAACGATGTTGGCTGCGTTGTAAGTTAGGCCAAAATTTAAAGTAAGTAAACGTCTAATAAAAGTATAATCTAAATAAATTTCAAACGAAGTTTTAAGTGAATAAACAATAACGAATGCATTTTCATCGTATGAACCGATGTCAAAACGTATAAACTAACAATTTTTTCAATTTCTGAAGAGTAATTTTAATTTACAAATAATTTACTGCACGATATTGAGCGTAATATCTGATAGTCAAAATTTAAGGGAGAAACTTGTAGGATATAGGCGATTCTTCCATATACACCCTGAAATTGGCATGAAAGAATTTGAGACGTCAATGTATATCAAAGAAAAATTGGTTCAACTTGGTCAAGAATATAAAGAATATGCAGTAACCGGTATTACAGTCAGAATTAATGGGACCAAGGGTCAGGGTAAAACGTTGCTAATACGAGCCGATATAGATGCTTTACCACTGCAAGAAAAAAATGATGTTCCTTATAAGTCTCAGACAAACGGAATGATGCATGCGTGTGGTCACGATACTCATGCAGCAATTCTACTTGGTGTTGTAGAAATTTTAAATGCTAGGCGGAACGAGTTCTCCGGCTCAGTACTTTTAGTTTTCCAGCCTGGTGAAGAGGGATTTTCAGGTGCCAGCAAAATGATAGCTGAAGGTGCAGTAGGTGACATAGCGACTCCTACACACGATGCAGCAATTGCTCTGCATGCAACTCCTGCTCCAGTGGGTACCATTGGGTCAAAAGAGGGACATATGACCTCCGCTGCGGATCAAATCACGATCCGAGTAAAAGGAAAGGAGGACATGGGAGTCGGCCTCACATGTCTGTAGACACGATATACATTGCCTGTCAAATTGTGGTAGGTCTTCAGGGTTTTCTCACGCGTCGATTTGATCAAATGTCTGCAACCGTACTTACAGTGGGATCGATTCATTCAGGTACTGCAAATAATATAATCCCTGAAACTGCGACGCTGGAAATCACACTGCGAACTACCAACGAAGACATTCGTAGCCAGATTCATCAGGCAATCCCTGAATTTGCAGATAAAACAGCTCAACTTTTCGGAGGATCTGCAACGACCAATGTTGTGATCGGCTATAACGTAGGATTCAACGATGCTGGACTTCACAAATTAGTTAAAGCAACAGTCCTTGATTTATATGGAGAAGATGCCTTTATCAAGACTGACGCAATTCTTGCAGCTGAAGATTTTTATGATTTTTCTATATCTGGAAAGGTTCCAGTTTCCATGTTTCGATTAGGCGTTGGTAATGACGAAAAAGGAATTATCCATCCAAACCATTCCGCTTATTTTGATGCTGATGAGGACGCATTACCAATAGGAGTAGCAGTATTAACTGGTTGCGCATTAAGATTTTTGAATAATGAACAATAATGACCTATATTATTGTAATTCGCTGAATAATTCTCTAAGAGATAATGTAGAGTAAAGTAAAGACAATTATTCCCCCTACATATGAAATCAGCCACATCTGAAAGGTTCTTTTACCCATCGAACGGTGGGGTTTGCGATAATCTTTGGGAAAATAGGGTACATCTTGATCCGTTCGCAGTTCGTGACTCAATGCTCTTCGGAGATGAATTGAAATGCTGATAATGGTAAGGATTGCAAATGATATGTGAACAACTAGAATCGGGATATAAACAAAGTTTCTGATCCATCTTGGTCCTTCGAAAGTAGTCGTTTCACGTAGCACGCCTGCTCTGAAAATATATTGAACAAGAAAAGCAGCGAGGACAAATGCGGCGGTAATCATCAGTTGTCTATGCTTCTTAAAATTCTTTGCCTTCGCTTGTCTGTATCCCCAAACGAGTACATATAATCCCAAAGCAATGGTGAGAAATCCGCTAATTGCCAAAGGATGAGCTTCGGCTAAGTGAGTCACAAATTTGGCCTAAATCAGGAAATTATAAGTACTAACATATTGTTAATTTTTGGAGCTTACTGAAGAAAAAAAATTAATTATTACACCTCAAGACAGTTTACGAATTACTCAAGTACTATTTAACATCAGATGCTGTACCTTATGAACGCTCATTTTTACATTACGATTTTTTTTACACTACATTTCAGCTTAACTTGAATTGTAGTGTAAAAAATAAATCAGGGTTTCCATCCCCTGTAGCGAGTTTTATCTTTAATTTGATTTTGAAAATACCGACATATTACCGTCAAAAGATTAATCATTGGAAATTAGCAATGTTTGGAGGTTGCAATGTTTTAACTGATGCCATCACCTGCTCAATTTCTTCATCCAAAATCTGTTCCAAGCCTTGATCTTTCACTATACTTCTTGCTTCAACATACGATTTATACGCAAGTTCAGGATCTAAATGTAGCTGGGTCAAGCAAATTGCTAATTGGGATTTGGCAATAGCTGTCAGATTACCTAAATTTTTGTAAAAATCCAGTGACTTGAGATCTGCCTCCAACGCTTGATGGAATTTTTTTAACATCCTATTAGCTTTTGCAATATACGAATAATGATTTCCCAGCGTCCACGGATCGCCACTTTTAAGATAAATAGGCAGACTTTTTTCATAATACTCAAGAGCACGGTGGATATGTCCTGTAGCCAGTTTTATATTTCCTAAGTCGGT
>JACZSS010000233.1 GCA_022574115.1 Candidatus Heimdallarchaeota archaeon
TACCGGTTTTTCACCAAATTTGTTTTCATTTTAGCAATTCGTTTTGTAATTTTCTTGAGGCCAGATTTCCTGCCAAACACTAAGCCTCGTTGGAGGAGTAAACCATCAATACAGTTGAGAATTGGTTTAATACCTAAATTTTCAGGAATAAGAATTGACTCCCATTGACCCGTCCACTTCGCTTGAGATGATCGATCCTTTGAATAAAGATTTCAATGTGTACAAACGATCTGGCTAGTTCCAAGATCTCCATCGTTTGTTGAATTGTCTTCCCTCTCCTCGCAGATAAGCTGCAAGATAGACGAAATAACCGGATCCAAGTGATACATTCATAGCATCGAAAACCTCTATTTTTGGCCCATCAATTTTATTCTTGGGTTGCCAGAATTGAATGTTCCAGATAGTTTTGAGCTTACATGGATTGCCAAAACCTGATTTTGTTCGCTCGCATGTGCAGCTTTACGGTAGATGGTATCGAAGTCTTCAAGACTTGGTTGACCTGTTTTGGCAACTTCCCCGTTATTAAGTTTCGCCAGAAATTCAGATTTGGTTATTTCTGTATCTCTGAAAACTTCATTCGTTTTTTCGAACAAAATCACTGTTGGCACGATGTAGATCTTTTCGTCCTGTTGAAATTCTGGCTCTATGTCTGAGGCTCTATCTGTGACAATTGAAAATTTCGTCGACACTTCAAATCCCCCTAATAACAGGATTAAAACAAATGGGACTGGGATTGATTTATAGTCAATTGCGATTTGGTTAAATCACTGATTCGGGCTTATTAGTCTATGCTTCTGTTAATAATTGGGCTAAAACATAGTTAAGAATGCCACCAAATCGGAAGTACTCAACTTCGATATCTGTATCTATGCGAGCCGTTACTTCGAATTCCACTTTTGACCCGTCGTTCTTGATTGCCTTAACTGAAAGCTGCTTTGAAGGTGTCAATCCTTCTGCCACACCAGTGATATCAAAAGCTTCAGATCCATCAAGCCCGAGTTCTCGCCACCCCTGTCCTTCTTTGAATTCTAATGGAAGTACACCCATTCCAATCAAATTAGATCGATGAATTCTTTCGATTGATTTGAAGAACACTGCCTTTATTCCTAGTAAGGCAGGACCCTTGGCTGCCCAATCTCGAGATGAACCTTGCCCATATTGCGCGCCACCAATTGCGATAACTGGAATTTGGTTTTCAATATATTTTCTTGAGGCATCAAAAATGTCTGTAACATCGTCATCTGGTATATATTTTGTCCACCATCCTTCTTTGTGGGGTACTAACTGATTTTTTACCCGAACATTGGCAAAAGTTCCTCGCATCATAACTTCGTGATTACCTCGGCGGGAACCATAGGAATTGAAATCTCGTTTTTCCACGCTATGATCAACTAAGTATTTACCAGCTGGACTATCGGCTGCAATAGCACCCGCCGGGCTGATGTGATCGGTTGAAATTTTATCATCTAATAGTAACAACACTCTTGCTGACTTGATATCGGCAAAACCATTTGGGTTTAGAGTGAAATTGTCAAAGAATGGTGGTAACCTAGCATAAGTTGAATTTGGATCCCAGTCAAATAAAGTACTTTCAGGAGCTGTAAGTGATTGCCAATTGAAGTCCCCAGCAAATAATCTATCTCGAAAGCTAGTGAACATTTTTGGGTTCAAGCCTTTCTCTACCGCTTCGAGGATTTCGTTTTGGGATGGCCAGAGATCTTTAAGAAATACATCTTTACCTTCTTGATCTTGACCCAGAGGATCTGTAATTAGGTCAATATCAGTTCTACCCGCTAATGCATATGCAACTACCAACATTGGGGATGCTAAGAAATTCCCTCGAGTCAAGGAATGGACACGTCCAGCGAAATTGCGATTCCCACTTAAGACTGATGTGACATAAAGATCATTCTCTCGCACACTTTTGTCAATTTCCAGTGGTAAAGGTCCAGAGTTCCCAATACAGGTCGTGCAGCCATAGCCAACCGTCTGAAATCCTAACTCATCTAAATACGGCTGGAGGTTAAGATTTTTGATATATTCTGTTACAACCAATGATCCGGGCGCAAAACTTGTTTTGACATAGGGTTTGGTCATCAAGCCCTTTTTGACTGCATTCCTTGCAATCATTGCAGATCCAATCATGACGGAGGGATTCGAGGTGTTCGTACAGCTGGTTATGGCTGCAATTACAATATTTCCATCGGTTAATTCTACCTCTTGACCTTTAAATTCAAACTTAGAACTTCTGATTTCTGCATCTGGGCTTCTTGAGCTAATATGATTCTCTTGATATTCGATCGCTCGTTCCTGCATATCCTCTAGACTAACCAATTCATCAGGATTCAATGGACCCGCTAGGGATGGCTTGACTGTTGACATGTCGAGTTCTAAAGTGTCGGAAAATGTTGGATCGGGACTTTCATCAGTTCTGAAGATATTCAATTTTCGAGCATATTTTTTCACAAATTCGATATGACTTTCATCTCTTCCAGTTAATCTAAGATAGCCGAGTGTGACATCATCGATCGGAAAGAATCCCATTGTGGCTCCATATTCAGGCGACATATTTGAAATCGTGGCTCGATCCGGCAAAGTAAGGGTTGATAATGCTGTACCATAAAATTCCACAAATTTGGCCACCACCCCCTTTTTCCTCAACATCTCAACAACAGTCAAAACCAAATCTGTTGCGGTGGCACCCTCAGGTAACTGGCCAGTTAATTTAAACCCGATTACTTCTGGTAATAACATATAGTAGGGTTGACCGAGCATAACTGCTTCAGCTTCAATTCCCCCGACTCCCCAACCCATAACGCCTAGTCCGTTGATCATAGTGGTATGGGAGTCTGTCCCCAAGCAGGTATCAATAATTCCGGTTAATTCTCCCTTATGATCCCTCATCTCTGCAACTGTGGCGAGATATTCTAAATTTACTTGATGAACTATCCCTGACCCAGGCGGTACAACTTGAAAATTCTTAAACGCTTTTTGAGCCCATTTGATGAGCTTATAACGTTCATTGTTTCTTTCATATTCTCTGCCTAAGTTGATTGAAAGCGAATCGGCTGATCCATATGAATCAACCTGTACTGAATGATCAATTACCAAATCTGTTGGTATCATCGGGTTAATTTTCTCCGGATCACCTCCGTGTTCTTTCATGGCATCCCGCATAGCAGCGAGATCAACGATTAATGGTACTCCAGTAAAGTCCTGCAGGATGACTCGAGCCGGCATATAGGGAATATCCTTCTTGTTAGTTCCTTCGGGCCAGTTTGCAATGGTGTTAACCGCTTCCTCGGTTACTAGAAAACCATCATAATTTCTTAAAGCGTTTTCAAGGAGAACTCTGATAGAGTATGGGAGCTTATCTGTATCTGTTAAGCCTAATTCATCTAATTTCCTGATATCGTAAATTGCAATTTGTTTGCCTTCATGATCCAATGTTGTTTTTGTTGATGAAATGATTTTCGAAGTGATGCTCGTCATAGGTAGCAGTTGTCATGCTAAAATAAATAGTTGGTGAATTGATATATTTCGTTTTCGGCAATTACGACCTGAATCTTAAGAAAATTGGTAATTAACGTCATATCCGTATTACAGAAAACATTCAGATATTGGAAATCTTATCTGTAAATCGTTGAATATATATAACTTTGAGATGTCGAGCATATGTGACAACGAAATTTGCAATCCAAATAGAAAATCAATTTGGTTATAATTGGAATCAGACTAAGAAGATCATTGAAGAAACGGAAAAATATGGCTATCACTCATTTTACATCTGTGATCATTTTCTTCTTGACAAAAAATCTGAAGAGAGACATTCTTTAGAATCATGGAGCGTTCTGACTGCTGGCGCAATGATCACCAATCGAATCAAATTGGGAACCTTGGTAAGTGGAAATAATTATCGAAATCCGGCTTTGCTTGCTAAAATAGCTGCTACGCTTGATATGATATCTAACGGTAGGATGGAGTTTGGAATTGGAGCAGGTTGGAAGGAAATAGAATATGAGATGTATGGTTATGATTTCCCCAGTGTCAAAGATAGATTTGATATGCTGGAAGAAACGATTCATATTGTCAAAGCTCTTTGGTCCGAACCTCGCGCAACTTACCAAGGAAAGCATTTTCGGGTAAAGGATGCTGTTTTTTCACCTAAACCAAATAAACCGCTGTTTCTAATTGGTGGTGGAGGAGAAAAAAGAACACTCAAACTAGTAGCGGAACATGCTGATTACACTAATCTTTTTGGATTCACATTCCCACTCAAGGTGTTTCAGAAAAAATTAAATGCTTTGAAAGGTCATTGTGAAGCCATTGGGCGCGACTATGATTCTGTGGGAAAATCCCTTTTCACGTCGACTTGGGTGAGCGAATCTCAAGACGAAGTTGATGCAAAAATAAAATCCACTGCGGAAAGTACGGGGAAAACAGAAGAAGAAATGCGGAAATTACTATATCCAACTGATATGCCCGGTGGCTGGATTGGGACACCAGAGCAACTCAGAGATCGAATTGAGTTTATGAATGGACTTGGTTTTGATTACTATCATTTCCAACTGCCCATTGATCTTTCAACTGATTTAATTGAGAACTTTGCTACGCTAGTCCGCAATAAATATTTCAAATAGTGAACTACTGATCTTTGAAGAGAAGGCATAAAAAATTGTATAGACAAATTATTCACAATACTCATTTACAGCTTTATCAGATCTTCAGGTATAAAATTTTGAATAAGACGAGACCAGAACCATGTTTACTAAATGGCATCTCTTGATAGGTTGGAATTTTCGCTGCTAACCAATGATCTCTCCAGAATCATACTTTTATGACCGATTGCTTGAATGTGAAATTTAGAAGTGGAATTCTAACATATTTTATTTCTTATCAAATTTTTCAATCGCCTCTGCGATTCTTATACTTGCATCTTTGAGAATAGGTGGACCATGACCACCCAATAGCATTGTAATTTTCAATGAGCCAGCCTTCTTAAATGAATTTTCAGCCATGGATGTCGAATGATTCATGATCTTCGGAGCAAGTTTAGCTTCCCCGTTTTTTCCAGATACTACAGCGTCTCCAGAAAAGAATATATCATTAAATTGAAAGCCAAGGGACCCCATAGTATGACCTGGCAAATGATGAACCAAAAGACCCTCTATCTCATCCTTATCTTTGAGAAATTCAATATTTTTGACAGGTTTATTTCTTAAGAATTTGAGACCAAGGAAGAAAAATGGTTTCAAAATTCGTCCCCGTGCCGGTTGCTTTAATTCTCCATTTATATACTTGGCATCTTCTTCGGATGAAAACACTCGGGGCTTTAATTTTTCAGTAAGATAATGTAATCCTCGAATATGGTCAACGTGATGATGAGTTAAAAGAACTGTAGAGACATTCTTGCTTTGGAGCTCTGACTTTATGTATTTAAAAATCCCTTTTGCTTTAGTACTAAAACCTGCATCGATTAATACTAAGTCATCACCCCTTTCAAGGATATAATTATTCGCTCCTCTTTCCTTTAACCAA
>JACZSS010000234.1:0-3241 GCA_022574115.1 Candidatus Heimdallarchaeota archaeon
CTCAAATTCTGAATGTCCTTTCTCCCCTCTCCGCTTAGTAAGTAAGATGGGTCGGAGCCGGCGGGATTCGGGCATCAACCTTTTACCATAGCCATAAGCTGCTAAGGGAACAAAAGGTGCATAGAGTGGGAACATGCTCATTTCAGCAATCAATTTGAGAAGTGCTGTTGAATACAAAGCGGGTGATAAAAATGATTGAAACACATGCCCAAAATCAAAAATGATAGGAATTGGATCGACCTCTCCAGTTTCTACATTTAGAGTTGGTTCTTGTCCGAATGTGGCCATGTCAATTAAATTTCTGAATAGATCTAAATTATCATTTTCAGTAACTTGCTGGGTCCATCTATTAATAAATATGGATGGATCGGCGAGGAAAATCAATTTACCCATTCCAGGAAACAGTGGAATCGATAGAGCTATAGCAAACTTTGCATTGCCCCATTCGTCGATATCTGGTACTGCTGTTCCGTCGGCAGCTGAGTCCATATCCGTCTCTATCCAAGACAGCTTTGATGAATACATAGGGAAGAAAGGTAACGATATCTCTACTCCTTCATCACCACCTGTAATTAAAGCGGTCGACAACTTTTGCAATGGCTGCCATGCATCTTTCACAAGAAAAGTCTCGATCTGAGGGGTGTCGGGATCATTATCGTGATCATTAATTCCAAGACTCTGATTATCTCTTACTTTTACACTGATTATGGTTGAAAATTCGGTCTGTACTTTTTCAATACCTTCAGTAAACGTGTATCGAATCCCATTTTCATAGTCGATTATTGATGTATCATCAAAATCGGTGATGATCGGTCGAACTGGGCTTTCATTAAATGTCACTCCCTCTTCTCCTACATCCATTAATACACTTCCATTAAATGCAAATCGGAGGATAACCTTACCGATAAGATTAGTAATAAAACTTCCGCCTAGATCGGTTGCCGCATCTGCGCCCGTTGCATCTGTTCCTCCAGCGAGACTGGCAGGATCAACGTTAGCTGCTTCAGTCTCATTTGATGGATCGCATCCCGAGAAGATACAATCGACACTTGGTACTTCGAATCCGAGATTACTGGCTTGTTCAGAGAACTTATCGATATTTTCAAATGCTGAAAATATTGGATCAAGAATATCGTTTGCACTCCCAAAATCATCTATAATTATAAGTGATCCACCACGTAGCATATATAACATAGCAGAAATCGTTTCCGTCAAATCAAAATCAGCTGCTGGTCCTGCTATTATGAGGGCACCTGAGCCATTAAAGCGGTTTAAGACATTTAAATTTGAAATGATGTTAATTGCCTCGTACTTGGGACCATTGCCAAATGTAAAGGCTTCAAGATCTGATCGGATAAATGAATAACCATCAAACGATTCGTTGAATATAGAATAAGTCTGATTATTCTCCGTGTTTGGTATTGCTGCTAAAATAATAGGTGCAATAGTAAATAAAATTAACAGAAAAATTAAGAGATTGCGAATCAATTTCCTCAATCTGCTAAACAACGAAGGTTTTCCACTTTCCGACATCTAGAGCACCTCTATGACCTGCGTCGTCGTTTTTTGCCAGTAGCTCTTCTCTTGGGTTTGCGACGGGATTTTTTACCCTTCATCGCCCTATCTTTACTAGCTGTTCTGTCAGGTTTCTTAAATTTTCGAACAACTGTTTCTAATGAAGCTTCAACAGAGCGATAATCATCAAATGTTACTTCTTCTGGACTGTATTTTGCAATTTCAAAATTATGAATAATTGGTTCCACGTCTTCATCTGTTACTTTTCCATCCTCAACCAGTAACTGACTGTATTCTCTGGCAGTTATATGCGGTTCGCGTTGTATCTCTGCAAATGCCTTACCCACTTCTTCGAGGGCATAGAATGCTTTCATTGATGCTTGATTGTAGTTGGAAGCTTGTGCTGCTGCTTTTACACCAGCTATTGCTTGATCTGTGACCTTACCTGTGTCATGTGTTTTCCGCAAGTTAGTGAAGAAGTCGAAAATGCCCACGGTTTATGCACCTACTCCTACTTTATAGATCATTCGATTTTCTAAAATTAATTTTATTGTTATGTTTTCCATAATATCACCTACTTGATGTGAGACGAATGTTGTCTACCAATCTTCGTCATCCTCATCAATTTGTACCCTGGCACCGCTTTGTATTAAGGTGCGCACGGTTATGTCTAATGCAGTTACTGCATCATCCCAATCATCGTGAGTTGGTGGGTCCTTACCGTATTTTGCCATTTCATATGTGCTTGATAAGGTAAGGAGTGTCTCACGATCAACAATTGTTACTGTCGAGAGATATGCCGCAAATTCACGTGCGGTCTGATTGAATGCACGTGGTGCCTGAATAATTTCTCGAGCTACTCGTTCTAAGGCTTCCCAAGTCAGCATTACTGCTTTCTTGTATTCACCCTCTGCCCCTAGACGTTTTATTTCATCTGTTAGCTCTCGTAAGGTCCCCCTGACTCGCCGCGCTCGTGCACGTTTTGCGAATATTTCTCTAATGTTATGTCTTTGATAATATAATGTGAGGAGGCCAAGATTTAGAATAAATCCAATGATGATCCAAAACGCTCTACTTGTTCCTTCCTCATCCGGTTCGTCCCCAGCTATGGTCACATTGAAAATAGTTTCAATCGTTATAGTGTTACCATCTGAATCGGTCGTCACTATAGTTTGTGTTATCTGGAAGGTGGTTCCATTCATCACGGTAGTGGTATTTGTAGGAATTTGGATATCCGTATCAATTTCGTCTGGAATCCCATCCATATCAATATCTTCAAATATATTATTGACAACCTTGACCGATTCTGCGTCTGCACCTTGAGCATTAAGGATAACTTCATTTCTCGCAAAATCTTCAACGTACACCTCCCATGATTTGGTAAAGTTGACAGGCAGACCTGTGAGGTTAACACTAAATCGGACAATGTATGGACCTAAGTCTACAGGTTGGCCTAATTCCAGATCCCCAGCAAGAACAATTGTACCGGCAACAATGAAATTAATTCTTTCTACATCAATAGTCTCGTTGAGCTCGTTGTAGGTATAGATAAATGCTGTAACATTCATTAGGCCTATTCCATTTGGATCTGAGACGGTATACTCTACGTTTACGGTAGTGTTTTGTAAATCATCGTCTTCAATAGTCCATTGGTCTTCCGTTGCGTTAACTTCTACATCATTGACGCCATTGTTTTCTGTTGTGACTGGATCTTCAATATCATCAA
>JACZSS010000234.1:3251-5516 GCA_022574115.1 Candidatus Heimdallarchaeota archaeon
ATCAAGGTTAAGGATATCGTTTCAGATTCATTCGCAAAGATGTTTGCAAAACGATCTGTTTGGTCTGTATTACCCGTTTGATCTTGATATTCAAAATAATAATCTATTTCTGTAAACCATGAAAAATTACCTGATTGGATAATGAACCTGAATTGATCATTTCCAGTAAAAGCACCTGTTCCTAGACCAATAAAGTTCATTGTTCCAGAAAATGTCGTACTAACAGACAAGAACTCTCCATCTGCGTTTCGGGTAGTTATGTTATAATATATTGTAACCACAGTATAAGTATCCAAGACATCAGTAGGTAGATAAAAATCAATGGTCATGTTATCCCCGTCAAGCAGGGTGATGTTTTCTCCTGAATTGATCCTAATATTATTTATGACGACTGCATCTGCTAAATTGGGTGGAGCCACTAACTCCAAATCGCCGAACCGCGCGATCAGATAATCTGTCGCAGTCGAGTTGGACCATGATGGTAGGAAATCAGCAAAATTATATCCAAATCCCCCATCTCCGGTACGATTATATCCATCTGGACTTGTATCTCCATTAACGAGTAATCCCAATCCACTGTTATCGTGGACTTCGATGAAGTATTGTATCCATATACCGTGAATATTTTTATCGGTAAAAACGAAAGTGTGGTTGTAAAATCCGGTACCGGGATCATAGCTTAAACCAACCGCCGTGAAAGAGTCGGTAAAGTCACTAACATTATAAATTGCATTGGCGTTATCCGAAGCCCTCCAATACAGTGTAACTGATCTGATGTTATCATCAAAAGGAGCGGTAATAAATACAATAATATCCGTTGGTCCTCCAGTTGCCTCTCCATTGATTGAAGAGAGACTGGGATCAGCTGGAGGAGTGAAATCTGGTCCAAAGGTATTATACGTTTGAGTTGCAGTAAAGCTTAAACTCGTTCCCGGACCGGTAACTTGAATGGTGAAAGTAAACGATGCTGTTTCTGTGGACCAATAACTACTCGGGGTTATAGCGTCGGCAATCGTTTGATATAAAACAACAAAATCTCCGTTATTCCCAAGCTCTACCACTACAGCAGAAAAAACGGTACCGGTGGGATTTGAAACCTGAATTGTGATGACGATATTGTCCGGAATATTTCCAAGATCATCTCTGATCGATATACTGAAATTTGCAGCCGTTGTCCCATTTATGAGTTCCTCAAAGTCGAGGTTGAGCAATGTCTCAGTGGCAAGAGCTTCATACGTAGATCCGTCATCAGATTTCAATATGCTCACTGTCAGCGCATCAGAATATGTCATTTGATCTCCAATTTCAAATTCTGCTAATGACGATCCTGGAACCCAGATAGTTGGTGCAAGATTTCCGATCACAACATAGAAAATTATGATACCGCTCTGAGTATCGAATGAACTGATTGTACCCGACAGGGTGAATTGGCCAGCAGCATTGGTAGTCGTTGTATCAAATGCTGTCACATTCAAAGCTGCACCGTCACCTATAGTTAGCGAAACAGGTACATTCTCTGCATTATTATTAAAGAAATCAGTGATAGTCCCAGTTATTGAAAACGTGGCGTTGTTTCTGTAATAACGTCGAGCAGTATCAATATTAATTCCGGGATTTACGCTATATTGTTTTAGATCTTCTATTAGACTGAATGATAAAATGATATCTGGGTCTGCAAGATCAAGAAGTCCCCCATCCCGAGTATTGTTAGTAAATAATAATGTAAGTGTAATTGAGCTGCTCTGGGGGTTGTTAAAATAGGTCTCATTAATCCTTAGCTCAAAGGAGTATGAGCCATTGGTACCAGTTGTTCCTGATTTTGCCAAGGTGTCTTGACCTCCACCAATTATTCGAATGGTGTATGGCTGATTTTCCACATTTGGCAAATACTCGGATTCTAATAGGGTACCTCCTCCATCAATGAGTTGCCCACTTAGGGTGATATTTTGATCTCTTCTATATTCATCTGTACCCCCGTTCCAGCTATCATCACCATCTAAATAGGAAGTGAAGGCAATGTCATAAACCACCACAACTTCAATTATCAAAGAGTCAGTAATGTCCCCGGTCCAGTCTATATCTGGCAAGCTTCCAAAATTTGAGAAGGTTGCAGTTACCGTAATTGTATCGGCCCCAGATTCACCATACGATTTAGCATATCCAGAAAAACCACCCGTGATTATTTCGTCCTCATCCTTTTCATTAATACTTGTAGTTTCGATAGTATAAGCTTCGGTAAAGGTGACATTTGCTGTATCGATGGAT
>JACZSS010000235.1 GCA_022574115.1 Candidatus Heimdallarchaeota archaeon
TGACGTTATAAACATAAAAAAAAAGAGTTCATGATTATCATCGAGCACAACTTAATTCCAAATCACTATTTACAGTGTGTACCTAAAATTTTGGAAAAAGAACCGAAAACGATAGAATTTGTGGATTGGAACGTTAACGTTACATATCTGGTTTGCATCACTTATTGTTGCTTTGATCGTTTAGCGTTAGATCAAGAAGTTGTTTGAAAGTTAAGAAGTGATTTCCTTGAATCAATATCATCATCAAGGAAATCAAGCTTAGGAGGTGATCCGCCCGCAGCTTCCGCTACGGGCACCTTGTTACGACTTCTTGCGCCTCATCGATCCCTGGCTCGTTCAAGGCCACCCGAAGGGGCCCTGGCCTCACCAAAAATCAACTCGGATCAAGCGACGGGCGGTGTGTGCAAGCTCCAGGGGAGTATTCAGGACGTCATAATGAAACGCCCTTACTACGCATTCCACGTTCACGACGGCGCTTACAGCCGTCGATCCCAACTGAGATCGGATTTAGGGGTTAGCGTCGTCTCTCGACGTTGCATCCCATTGTTCCGACCATTGCGACTCGCGTGTGGCCCTCTACGTACGGGGCATACAGACCTCATCTGGACCGCCCTTTCATCCGCCTCAACGACGGCGATCTCCCTAAGGTTCCCGATCTGTCCGAAGACATCGCTGGCAAGTAGGGACGCGGGTCTCGCTACGTTTACGCACTTAAGCGTACACCTCACGGCACGAGCTAAAATGGGCCATGCACCACCTGTTCATACTTCAAGTAAGCTCATCAAACTGACAATCATAGGTATAAACGGCAGAGGTAAGATTTCTGGCGTTGAGTCCAATTAAACCGCAAGTCTCACGCGTTCCGGTAGAGCCCCGTCAATTGCTTTAAGTTTCATTCTTGCGAACGTAGTCCCCAGGCGGCCCTCTTAAAGTCTTCACGTCAGCACCGGGAGACTCAAGGTGTCCCGACACTTAGAAGGCATCGTTTACGGCGTGGACTACACGGGTATCTAATCCGTTTTGCTCCCCACGCTTTCGTATCTGACCGTCGAATCTGTACTAGTAAGCCGCTTTCGCCACAGGTGCTCCCGCCAGGATCTATGCATTTCACCGCTCCCCTGACAGTAGCGCTTACCTCTTCCAGTCCCTAGTTAAGTGGTTTCTCCAGCAATTCTAACCGTTAAGCGGTTAGATTTCACCAGAGACTTCTTTAACCGGCTGCATACGCTTTAGGCCTAGTATGGCTGTTCATTCGGAGAGATGGTTTTACCGCGGCTGCTGGCACCATCCTTGCCCTCTCCTTTCTAACCCACGTATTTACGGCGGGTAACAGTCAGCCGTGAAGCTGACACACTGTTTCGCTACATCACACTTTCGTGCATTGTGTAATATTCGCGTCTGCTGGACTCCATAAAGGCTGGATCGTTGTCTCAGTATCCAATAGGAAACGGGGACTGTGTCATAAATGAGTGAGAATAATTAAGGTCCTTTCCGTCGCTCATGATCCGTAGACCATTTTGCGCCCCTTAATTTCACATGTTGTACTTAGTACTTAAATTGAAGTCATTTATTTTTTTTAGACACCAGTCGCTCGTTTTCTCCCGGCCACACCTTTAAGTGCCGGTACCCGTTATAGCCTAAGTGGTCCATTACACCACTTACTAGCTGATGGGACGCAGGCCGATCCTATAGCGGACGAATCCTTTGGGCAATGGGCTTTTCCAAGTGTCCTTACCTATTTGGGATTATCCACAGTTTCCCGTGGTTATACCAATCTATAGGGCACGTTACCAACGTGTTCCTGAGCTTTTCGCTATGCATCCGAAGACACATTCAACTTGCATGACTTAGTCCAAAACAGTTAACAACCAGCTCTGGCAGCATCAACCAGAATGCAATTTTTAAAGAAAAACTGTATTCGTCTTAGATTTAATAAATCTTTGAAGACGTCTGCTTTTACTCGTTTGGCAATTAATGTAAATTATAGACATACTAACGTAGATTGATCTCTCAATCTATTGCTCTATCGAAATGTAATCTTATCTATTTTCTGTATTTTCCGTATATTCAAGATACACATTTCTGTTAGTGATTTGGGTTTGTGCAATCGGGGCTCAATCGATTATTCAGGTCTGCTTTTCCGTGGATTGCCAACCTTTCTCGAGCAGCTCACAACTCGTGCTCAATGCCACTCTTAGCAATATACGTCAGTTCGTCGTGTATAAAAACTACAAGATAGTTTCCCATCATTGATCATTCTTTTTGATCAACGACGAGCATACCATCTTGAAATCAATGTTGTATAATAGTCCAAATGTAGATCAACCAAGCACAAAATGAAAGTCGATAATCCCTGCGAAACAGAGGTTCTCTAAAAAGAGTCATAAGATTGATGATCTTCTTAGTCTTTGCCTATACCTTCGAATTACTTGGATTAAGGTTCATTTTACCCCTGCAACTACAACGATTATCACGCTAATGATTGTCGTATCCAGGCCATTATCTTTCAGAGATAGATCTATTGATCCGGTGTCTATCTCTGTATTAGATTTCGATAGCTTAATCATCGTCTTAGAACGATTATATATTGAAAGTGGTGGGGAAGAGATTCAAATATAAGAGTCAGAAAAGGTAACACGTATGAAAATCATATCAGGTGGGCAAACTGGTGCAGATCAAGGTGCTTTAAAGGCTGGTGTACAACTAGGATTTGAAACAGGAGGAACAGCCCCTCCTAATTTCATGACTGAACAGGGATCTGATTTATCATTGAAACATATCTATAATCTTGTGGAGGGAGAACCCGATCCCAGCACATATGTTAAAAGAACTATTAAGAATGTTATGGATTCTGACGCCACTGTGTGGTTTGGCAACGAAAATTCGAATGGTAGGAGATTGACGCTACGGACAGTGAGCAAGCATAGAAAATTGAGCTTGATAAATCCTACAAGTAGTGAACTTCGAGCATGGGTTGAATCAAATGATATTAGCGTGTTAAATGTCGCGGGTAACAGAGAATCTAAAAGCAAAGGTGTGGAGAAAATGACATATGAAATTCTAATAGATGCGTTTCGTTGACTAATACATCGGACTATCAAGGTGACTTTAGTGGATCGATCATCCATGATAAGTTTGATAATCCAGGAACAATTGACATTATAAATATAATTAAAAGTCATCAATTTGCTTACTATAAAAAAAGATAACTATAAATTAAGGTCTCTGTCTGTATAGTTAGAAGATATAAACCAAAATAATTGGTTTAAATGACCTCTGTTTGAACATTAATTGCGGTTCACATTTTTCATACCTTGTGGTGATCGAGGGCAGCGAAAATCATTATTTGCTTTTATAATATGTCAACCCCAAGGTTTGATTTATTTACAACTATACATAAGGCTCTGCGAAGTCAAATGAATGAATTCCAAAACCTAAGTGATTATAGCGAGAGATTGCTACAAGCCATCTGTTCTAATTATGCAATCAAGTCGACTCATCTTGTCAACCCTTAAATTATTATGTTCAATTTTCGAGAATAGCGTTCAAAGTTAATTACTGAAAAGACATGCGATACGAGTAGTTTATCCACAAGCGAATCAGCTACGACACCTACAAATGAGTCTACTAGTACATCCACTGCTATATCAGCTAGCGATACAATGGGTGATGCAACCCGGACTTCACATGCGGGTCACTCTCCTTCTCATTTGTAGTTTTACCCCTAATTAGATCCAAAATCAAAAAGCATAGGAATTCAATCAGGCGAATTTATCAATTTAGTCTCGTAAGGCCAATATAGCTTCCAATAGATTAATTCTAAATTTACATCTTAAGAAAAATTCATATTGTGTGCATTGTTGCGCTAGTTAGAGAAATAATCATGAGTGAAGATGATGAGGTCTTACAGATAGGTGTAAATCCAATCTCTGTTGCTCAGGCACTGGAGCGAATGCTAATAATCAAACCCAAATTAGCTGAATTACAAGAACTCTTCAAGGAATTCCGAAAACTCGAACTTGATCTGAAACTGGTTGCCAATAAGGACCACTCTGTTACTCAAATCTCCAAACAAAAATATTTACTGGATGTCAAAGAAAGTGAGATGGGAGAACTTCAAGCACTCTTTTATTCACTTGACTGCGTTATTAAGGATTGGAATAGTGGTTTAATCGATTTTATAAGTTATCGACAGGGAAAACCAGTCTGGCTCTGTTTCAAAGAGGGTGAGGATGAATTGATCTACTATCATGAGTGGAATGCTGGATTCGTAGGCCGCCAGCTAATCGATTTTGAATAGTCCATAAAATCAATAGTAAACATAAGGTCCGTCTTTAATTTGTCGTTTTATGTAAAGAGTCTTTCTTAAACCATAAGATTAGGGTACGATGCCTAAGAAATAGCTGGGAAACGTCTCATTTCTCCCGCTAAATACTCCTTCGAAATGACATGAGTGATTGTGTGGTCAACGGTGATGTCTAGTAGAATGTGACTGAATGTGCCTACAGTAATGTCCGTTCGTACAAAAATGATCATGAAGCAACAGTACGGCACGGATCTACAAAGTATCAATTGCATTATTTACCTCTTACCAATAAAGAATTTTCTTTTTTCTATTGTGAGCGAATCTAATATTGAAGGGGAGATTTAAATTATCACTTTTATGAGAACTGTGTTTTCATGTTACCAAATTATTCTCTTGTGTAAGATGACTAACTAATATTTTTAACAACGCCTCCGATATCTTGTAATTGTAGATTAATCAATTGAGGACTCAGATGTCAGGTCAGCAATATTCTAAAATTGAGGAACTTGAGTACATCATCCAACAAATCAATAACGCTGAATATCAGAATGCCATGGAGTCAATTAAGTCCGTCGAAGAAAACATTACCAGCGAGCAGGTCAAATCTTATCTCGGGATACTGAAAGCAAGGATAAGTCGTCTGAGAGGTAATTATCAAGAAGCTATTACCCAACTGAAGGATATAAAATCAAGCCTAAATACTGAAACTGATCAATTCGTAGTTCTTAATCTATACTTAGAATTAATTTGGAATAACCGATTTTTGGGAAATGTGAAGATGGCAAAATCCGATCTAGGTATAAGCCAAAAAATATTAGCAGAATTTAAAATTGATAATGTTTCCTCTGTATTTCCTGAAACACTTGTTGAAATAACTAAAGTATTTTTATCAACAGTTCTAGGTAAATTATACCCATTCACCATTGAAACATGAATATTGGTTTTTGATAATATGGATAAGAATATTGAACCTATTGCACCAGCTTTAATAACCCAGTTGCATACTCAAGTTGTTATGCTTTACAAAAGAGCTGGAAGACCAGGAGATGCTGAAGATCATTATATGAATACTGAGGAATTAAATAAAAACATGCTTATTTCTTCACAAAGGAGTGCAGTAGAATTTGAATTGGGTATAGCACCAAAAAGAACTCTTGATGAATTGGAAGCAGGT
>JACZSS010000236.1 GCA_022574115.1 Candidatus Heimdallarchaeota archaeon
TTGATAATGACATAGTGCTAGTGAAGACAGATAGTAGTGGAATTGTGGAATGGAACCAGACTTATGGAGGGATATATGATGAATTTGCTTTTGCTCTGGTTCAGACTACTGATGGAGGTTTTGCGCTGGTTGGTACCACCTTTGGGTTAGGACAGTTTGATGCTGACATGTTGCTGGTTAAAATTGCCAGAGATCCAACTTTAACTACATCTACAGAAACAACTCAACCCCAGGAAACCGATTATATAATTACTCAAACGGCAACTTCATCAAACAAGACTGATTTAGGATTTCTCCCAGCATTGACTTTTTCGTACTTGTTGGTAGTAATTTTAAATTCAATTTTTATTGACAAATTAGTTAGAAAGGGAAAAGAAAGTAGGTAGGTTCGTAGATGCGATTGATGGATAATTTCATCTCTTAAATATAGCAGTAAATTTATGCTCTGGTATCTTGATGTGACAATATCAGATATCAAATGTAAACCTCTGAATTTTCAAAATAAATTCAATAAGCATTAGAAATTGCAGGCAAACAAATGTGAAGCGATCGGTAGGGAAAATCCAAGTATTACTGATAAAATACACATTATGAATACAATACGCAATTCAACGAATTTACTAGTTTGAGCGGTTTGACATTTTTTGTTCAATTTAAATTTCCGAATTTCGTACTGCGCATGAGGCTGATGATACGCATTTCGCATCGATCGAGAAATGATCGAGTTCTAATTGGACCGTTTACTACAATTTACCATGTTCGCGGAAGGAATAAAAGGTGAACTTGACAAGACAATTCATGAATGATATAAGGAGAAATTTTGACCGGTTGGGTGCCGGCTTACTGATTTTCATTTTTATGACAGGTCTAACACCCATATCTGATAATTTGGACTCCAGACCATCAGTGTTTGAATTTACCCAGCTGTCACAAGCCGGCGATCAGGTAACCAGTCAATCCAGATTAAACTTTGAACCGAGGATTTCGATCGATCGATCGAAATTTGAGCCACACCAATCTGATGGGGAATTTGACTTTTATGCTGACCATGAGAAGCTCAAGGCGAAGGTTGAAAATTTTGATTTGGAGGCGTACTACACCAAACATAACCGATCTCGAGCGGTGTTGAATTATAGCACTATAGAGAATGGTTCAGCGGGCCTCGTTCCAACGGTACCATTGATACTTATTGGCAATTCAGCGCTTGAAAGCGCTGGTTTTTCGGGTCTCGGTACAATCGATGATCCATATTTGATTGAGGGCCTTGAATTTGATCTAAACGCTTCTACTCATGGAATTCTACTTCAGGAGACCGATAAATTTGTAAATATAGTGAACAACAATTTTGTTTTAAATGCTACTCAAGCAGATGTCCATGGTATTTTTCTGAATAACTCGGCAAACGTGATAATTCACAATAACACCTTGGTTGATCTCAACGGCAGAGTTGATGTTGGTATTCGATTTCAAAATTCATCAAACTTTTCGCTCTCGAATAATTCGATTACTGAGAGCATTGTTTTTGCGGAGTCAAACAATTTTGATGTCCTTGGAAATGTAGTTTTCGACTGCGATTGTGTCAATGCGATCTTCTTGGAAAGGTCTACGGATTTCAGCATTAGCCACAATACGGTCAATAACGCTCAAGCAGGAATCACCGTTGAAGATTTTGTAGATGTTCAAAATAATCCCATGGTTTATTCATCAAGATTTTCTATTTTTGAAAATAATATCTCCCAAACTATGAGTTTTGCGGGTATAAGAATTTTCGGAGCAGCAGACTTTCATGTCTTTAAGAATGATTTTCATTTTGCATCTGAAAGTGAGATTTTCTATGCCCTTGATGTCCAGTTTACAGAGGATTTTTCGGTTATAAAAAATCAAGTTGAGGAACAAATCAACTCCACTGAGGGATTTATAATCCTGAATTCAAAAAACGGGTTAATCGGTCATAATCTTCTCGAAGGCAAACACAATGTGGCGAGGAGGTTTCAGACTACATTCAGGGTCGGGGGTGAAAATTTGACCATTTTCGATAACTTGATCCAAAATAATTTTGCCATTGATACGTTTATCACCGATCCGCCGGGTGGTGATGATGATGCTAGCCTCTTGGTCGCATTGTTGCAAGATTCACTTATTTTTCATAACACAATTCAGGGGAATTTATATCAGGGGATTGCGATCTTTGATTCATCAAAAATAACTTTAGAGGAAAATATCATCATTTCAAATTCACGTAACGGGATTTTCACGCATGATCCACTCGCACTACAAGGCGGAGGCCTTCCATTGGACACTCAGGGTGTGAAGCCACCAGATCATCTTATTATCAAAAATAACATAATTAAGGATACCGTAGACGGAATTGATCTAACTTCAACCGAATTTGTAAAAATTGAAGGGAATCGAATTGAGAAAACTTCTCGGACCGCTATCCGAACCTTCGATTCGAACTCAATTGATATCATGAGAAACAAAATGGAAGGAGACGATGAAATATTTAGCGGAGATGGAATCTTGATTGCCAAGGGGGAAGACATCCAGATAATTCAAAATGAAATCACCGAAATAAAGGGAGACGCAATCTCAACATCAGATCTTATTGAATTAACAATTTTCAATAATACCATCTCAAATAATGATGGAAGCGGAGTTTACGTTCAAGATAGTCCATTTGGAGGCGTAAAAGATCAAACAAAGGTTTCGATTATTGAGAACTCCATTTTTGACAATGGGATCGGAATTACAATATTGGAACAAAACAATTTCAGGATAAATGGAAATACAATTTTAAACAATAAATTATATGGACTTAATATTATTCAACTTAACGACCCAAGATCAATCTCAATTAATAATAATACGATATCAGATCATTTCTCGCAGGGAGCAATAGGATTAACAATCGAACTACCTGGCTCGAATTCAGAGCTGAAAACATCAATTGTGAACAACGTTTTTGAACAAAACGCGAATGGAGTTCTAATTAAAGGCAGTGGGATCTATTTCAATGACAACATTATTGCAAGCAAGATTATCGATTCAACTAAGATGAGGGTTGGACTTGAACTAAGAGGTGGGTCGTCCAATAATGTTTTTACCTTTAATACATTCAATAACTCAGAGTTCGCCCATATTTGGATACAATCTGACGCTGACAACCCAGATTTAATATCAACCAACAATTTAATCGCTTGGAACAATTTTTATTCATATGATATGGTTCATGCGTTTGATCAACAGGGGTTTAATTCATTTGTGTATAACTATTATGAAGTTCTGGATGTGGGGATGAATGCCAGTAATTCGTACTTTGGCAACACTACAGTACAGACTTTTAACTCACCTGACACAGATATCCAGTCCGCAGATCCATTGCCATTATCCGCTCCAGTTGATGTTAACTTGTTGATGGAAGCAAGTCATCTTCCTAGCCCTTTTGTAATTGGAGCTAGAGAAGAGATCCAAATCAATCGTGAGACCGGTGGAGATGTCATCAATGTAATGTGGGACCAATATATCCCCTCAGATTTGTTTGTTTATGGAAATCGATCGGACTTTTCTTATTCCCTCAGCTATTCAAACAGTGGTAGTATGACGAATATTACATCTGATTTACACGAAGCTCACTATGAATGGAATATAGGTGGAGTTAAAGATGGAGTTTACGACCTTCTTATTGTTACTACAGACCAGCATACCGGAAGAACTGCTCAAGCGGTCGTAACGTTCAACATCGGTCCAGTCTCAGATGAGGCTCCCTTCTTTGAAAGAAATATCATTCCCATTTCTGTGGTGAGTGTGCTGCTAATTTCAGGTCTTGTCTATATAGTTACGACGTATAGATACAATCTACGGATAAAGCAGACATATGATTTGGAGGGTCAGGCTCATAGCTACCTAGACTTTGTTCGAAAAATGAAGAAAGAGGATGAATGAATTAATTCTGTATCAATCATAAATCCCAAGTGCGTATTAATCAGCCTAATGCGCACTACGAAATTCGGAAACTTCAACTTGACTTAAATTGTTGAATCGCTCAAACTAACAAATTCTCTGAAATGCGTATTGTATTCATAATACGCATTTTTAAAATTGATAAATATTCTGAAAGTGTGATAGAGATATTTTAACAAAGATGCTTGCGAATCTGTAGCAAAATTTCCTATTTACAAGAATGATTTAAATAATAATATTAACGCTAAATTCGTACCTACTTATGAACTTTGAAGATTTCGTTGCAAGGTTATACAAGGTCTCTAAGAGTTCAAAAAACGTAGATGTGTCTGCAGTTGAAGAGGTCCTTCTTCAAATAAATTTTAATCAACTACCATCACACATGCAAGCAATGTTTTTAGTCGAAAAAGCTTATCTAGTTTGGATGAAGGGCGACATGGAGCAATTAAATGAACTGATTTCATCCGCTTCGAATATCTTTTCTAGCCTAGATACAACTCTATTGTCACAGGAACGGTTAAATGCCATCAATAAGAGTCAAGGTACTCTTTACTATCTTAGAGGAAACATTTTTTTGAGATGGGGAAAAGACGATCAAGCTATGGACCAGTTTAAAGCGAGTTTAGCTATCAAAGAAAGCGTTAACGACTTGGAGGGCATAAGTTCAACTTTAAACAAGATCGGAATTTTATACGATCAACTCTCTAAGTACGATGCTGCACTAGATGTATATCAAAAAATGAATGAGATTGAAGAAAGCATCCAATATCGAGGAGGAAGTCGAGCATTAAGTAAGATTGCCGGGATTTATCTCGCAAAGAATCAGGTAGATAAAGCCCTTGAGTATGCAAATAAGTCTCTTCAAGTACACGAAAATATTAAGGAAAAATCTGGATTGTCACTAAATTATGGCTGGCTTGGAGTAATTTATCTCAAGAGTGGTAAATACCAATTAGCGCTTGAGAATTGTCAAAAAGAATATCAACTAGAAGTTGAGTTAGAGAACGAAGATAACATTGCGGAATCTCTAGTCATTTTAGGAGAGATTTTTCATACACAAGGTAATTTAGATACTGCATTGAAGCACTTTCAACAAGCACTTGAAATAATGGAAAATCGGGGGTTCATTTCAGGTGACGCTTGGGTTCTCAACTGTATTGGAAATGTCTATTTGAGCAAAAATGATTATAATGAAGCCCTCCGATACCATAAATTAGCATTTGAAAACAAATATCGCAAAATTCTTAGTCGGGCTGGGAATATTTTGGAGATTCTTGACACATTAGCCCTGATGGAACAGAGGAGTGAAATGGAGAAGTACATTCAAATTCTCGAGGAGTATTCCAGAGATCCAAAAAATGAAGAAGAGAAATCTCTAAAATCATATTGGTTTTATGGTAAAGCCTTATACCTCAAAATGTCCATACGAAGTAGAGATAAAGTTGAGGCTGAAAAGTTGTTTGAGGAGGTAATTGCGAGAAATGAAATGGAGGTAATTTTTAATATTAAA
>JACZSS010000237.1 GCA_022574115.1 Candidatus Heimdallarchaeota archaeon
CACCCTTTACGAAATTGATTGTAGCAAGAATACCATTTGGTATCGAACCCCAAAGGTTGGGATAATTACTTGTTGCTTTCAGTGCTACACGCAGCCTCTTTTCTGCTTCTTCGAAATTACCATCTAAGTAATGGAACCACCCCACCTCATTCTCTGCAAAAGGTAAATTTTTTGACATATATTCTCCATCATCTGGTACTTTTCTCAAGAGGTCTACGCCCTTCTGCATTGAGATTATTCCACTCTTGAGATTATTATCTATGTTCCTGAGGTAAACACCCTTTTGTAACAAGTAAAAACCAGTAACAAAATATCTTTCCCAATCATCAGGTACAATATTTGAAGCGACAGTCACGGACTGGTCTACACCGAGTTGATTCTGAACAAATAAGCCATTATACCAAGCATACCACTCTCCTGCACGTTCGAAATGTTGTATTGCCAGATCTCTATCTGCGATATGCTTATCAAAACCACTATAATATGAAAAATTCATGAGATGAGTCCAAATATGGACAAATGGGTCGTTTAGCGTGCGATTTATTGAGTCCAACTCTCTTAGGGTCAAATATAATTTCATAGTAAAGCCACAATACATGTAGTAGTAAGTAATGGAGCATTTACCAAATGCAATGCTCAGCACGTCTTCAGGGTTAATTGATTCTATGAGTTCGATGGCTTTGTCCATATCAGTATCATAAAAGACGGTAGTGAATATCTCACGGGCCTGCTGAGAGAAACGCTGCATTCTAATTGGACTGATAGTCATGATTTATTAGATTTATCGCCTGTCCTTGTTTGATTGTTATCGAGCTGTTCCGAACCCGTGATTGATGTAAGTTTTTAGCCCTTAAATTACCAAGTTTTGATGTCGAATCTGACAAATCCACTAAAGATTCATTAATGATGATGGATAGGGAGGTTGAATGGTAAGTAAAATTCCCGTTTCCCTCACAGATATCGAAATTAGTTATATTGAAGAACTTCGCAAATGAGTGAGATAATCAATTTATTGAAAAATCAATTTTGTGATTATGTGACTTGCCCGGACTAAGAAAAATTCTGTTTTCAAATGATTGAATTTGTGGAAAGATTGCATTATCGAGGAGGGAATCAAACGTTGTTTTGTTTAAACATTTAGCCTGCATGATACACGTTGTTAGTGGAGAAGGTTTTGGTGTTCGCGGGTTGTAGGATTTAATTCGGTGTGGATACATTTGATTATTCCCAGTTGCAATCATTTGATTCTCATATCCACTTGGGTTTTTCTAGTTATAAATTAAATTGAGATTTCTAAAAGTGAAGACTCGATTGATTGACAATATTTATGGGGCTCGGAAACTACTAGTGAAAAAAGTGTACGTTTAATCGATCGCCCTGCGCTAGTCAGAAATCAGAAGTGATTTTTATTCCTACTTTCTAGCACGATTCATTAAAATCAGCTACCGGAGAGAGATTTTCCACTCATGACCTCTCTCCTGTCTTACAGCTGATTGTGCCTAAACCTGTTACACTTGAATTACTTCGCTTAGCAATTTACCAAGAGATTGTAATTGCGATAACCCTGAATACGTGATAGTTACGATCTTAGCTGGTTTTTCATTGACAAATTCGCTCCGGAGCTCAATCAGAGCCTTCTTGGTTAGTGCTTTCAGATGATCATTGAAAGTTGCCCATGGAATGTCCAGGATTTTTCGTAACTCTGAGGTTGTAAACCCGAAACCACGACTTATGTAATTGAGTATAAGTAAGCGAATCGGGTTCATTATGAATTTCATAGATGAAAGAGCCCGATTCTTATCGGACGAGATGTTAAATAATTCGAAATTATGTGAAATTGTTTGTGTGTCACTCATTTATCTCACCTGTAATCAACTAAATTCAGCTGAACTGTAGCTACAGCAGTATTCGAATCAAATTTACGCATGAGCAACTCGCTATCAGAAGTGAGAGAACTGGTAGAAGAGGATTGAGACATACTGGTAGCAAATTGCTCAACGCGTGATTTGAATTGGTAAAGTAGTTGAAGATTTGGAGAATACGAAGAGTGGAATTCGTCGTTCATAACATTTAATAGGTCATCAAAGTACTTAGTGTTCCGCGGAGAATTACTACAGGCAAGTACGAATATGTACGAGTGGGGATCGCTCAGGAAATCAAATTATGCCGATTCAGTAGGTTCTTGGGATCCAGGGATAACTTCATCTTGCGCAACTCATCTATCCCTTGATCACCATATTGATACCAAATCGCTGGTTTTCCGGTAAAAGTTTTCTTGCCTAATCCATGTTCTGATGCAATGGATCCATTATGTGACACAGCAAATTCCATAATTTCAATAAACAATTCCTTTGCTTTCTGGGTTTCAGCTTCGTCCCTCGGAATAAGATTCAAATGGATGTGTGCGTCACCAGCGTGCGCCCAAATTGCGTATCCAATCTGATCGCCTAATGGGCCGCGATCGTTTTGAAATAATTCAAATTGATCTCCTAAACTCGTTGCTCTATCATGCAATAATTCAAAGTCGGTTTCTGGAAGGGAACAATCGGTTCCAAACTTGGCCTGTCCATTTCCCCTAACTATTGCGTTAATCTGTTCCGGAACACTATGGCGTAATGATCTATGAAATTCAATCTCTTTATAGCTCTGGGCGACTCTTGTATCCTCAATTCCAAAACCGTCGAATAAGTTCGCCCAGTACTCGAGTGCGTGATCCAACTCAGCTTCGTTATGGCAATCCTGCTCAAGAATGATTATATATTTGGCAACGGATGGGATAAACGGATCTTTTTTTCGCATAATCATTGCCGCTCTATCATCCATAGATTCAACTGACATTGGAACGGGGAATGATGATGTTCGTCTATTACCCTGACATGCATCGACGACTTGGAGCAGCTGGGTCTTTGTGGGACAGTACACAAATATATTAAAAATTGATTTTGGGGGGCGAATGAGTTTTAGTTTCACCTGAGCAATGGTTCCGAGCAGACCACCTGAACCAATGAACAGATCCATTGGATGAGATTCTTTAGTTAGTATCGGTCCAGCAACGTTCTTGGTTACTCGGGGAACCGTTAAATTAGGTTTATGAACAATAAATGTTTCTCCCTCTACGATAATTCTAATTTCGGTGTCTGTGATTTCGCCATTATCCTGTGCACGATCTAGTCTCAAATACTCCCCAGATGGCAGAATAACGTCAATGCTTTGCACCCAACTACGGGTTGGGCCGAATTTAAATGTCCTAGCCCCAGAGGCGTTCGTTGCAACGGTACCTCCAATGAAACAACTTCTTTCGGTAGGATCTGGGGGATAAAACCAGTTCACTTCTCGGCAATAATTCTGAATTGCTTTGATGGTCATTGCTATAGAAACAGTCAAAAACGCATTTTTCTCGGATACGATGTCTAACTTTAGCTGATATTGAGCACCAGTTTCACGATCGGTCCATACTTGACTATCACCATCTGAAATTGATGTCATCCTATCAGTGGCAATAATCCATCCCTCTAGAGGCACTCGTCCTCCAGATAATCCAGTACCACCCCCAGAGATAGTGTAGGGAATGGATTGGTCATACGCTAATTTAATTACAGACACTAATTCTCGTTCATTTTTTGGGAAATAAATGCGATCAGCAGACCCGCTCGTTACAATGCCAGATTCATCATTTAAATAACTGGGAAATTTAGTCCGAACATCGTCATGAAATTCTATCACATTATCACAGAGAATAGTAATTATTCTCAAGTAATTCGGGGATGAGTCCTAATTGTAGTTTTAGGAGCTGACATCATTTATTGCAGAGTACCAAGAAGATAGCACGATGACAAGAGAATCGATCAACTGGTGAAGATGCCGCCATTTTCGCGCAAGTTCGAAAATAATTCAACGTGCCTAATAGGCTGATAAGACGCAGTAAAGAATCAGAGTACCTGAACATTAAATTGAATTGACTAAATTATTCTAATCGATTAGGTTTGAAATAAGGCTAACTAACTAGATTTAAGGTACCTGACATCGATTCTAAGGAAATTACCAACATGATAGAATTTATAACGTGATCGAAAAGATCCAAGGATAAGAATGAATACTGTATTCGAATCAAATAAAACTTATATACTGAAAGTTGGAGGTATTTTCTCCATCGCTGGAGGTATTGTCTTTATGATTGCCAATATCCTCCATCCTAGAGCAGATAACATTGATGAATATGTCAATCAGATCAATGCGGTAGCTGATAGTGATATTTGGGTTGCTGATCATTTGGCTTTCTTTGTCGGAGCTCTCTTGATTACATTTGGACTCTACATCTTTGGTCGGACCTTGACTTCGGACAAGGGCATGCTGTGGTCGCGTCTTGGTGAGATATCACTTGTTGTTAGTACATCACTGATTTCAGTACTAATGGCCATAGATGGGATGGCTTCTAAATCTGTCCATGATACATATGCAGAAGATACGACGAATCAAGCTGCATTTCAAGATTCAATATTGATTGAGGAAATTGACGTAGCTCTGTTTAGCATGTTTATCATCCTTTTCTTTGGAGTAACATTTTTACTATATGGTCTTGCAATCTTATCTGACACAGAATATCCTCGTGCTCTCGGTCTAGTTGCCATCATTTTGAGTATTCTTTCTCTGGTGCTTGGCTTTGTACAAGCATTCAACGGTCTATCAGATCTTTTGACTGGAATGCTATTTCCAGCTGTAGCAACTTTCCTTAACATCTGGATCATCGCACTTGGAGTGATAATGCTCCGACGATCGATGTAGTCAACATTTGACCCGCATCTTGTTCAGTTAACTTACTAACACTGATCTCGCTGTTTCACTAAAAATATTTTAATTACACTAATTAGCCATCTTCGGTTGACTCTGTAAATTTGAAAATAAATTCAGAAATTAATTTTTGTAAACAACTTATTTCATTGATTGACCTCTTAAACAATCAGTTATCAATCAGATTGATTTTTAATTATACAATTTGGATCGGTTCGGGGCTATGAAGAACATGCACCACCCTGATCTGTCTAATCAACAGTGAAATGTAGAGAATGCGGTTTTCACTGAGCCCCGATTTTTTTTTACAATCAAGTCTTTTGTCAAAATATTTTGCTTCAATTTAAATATTGTACGAACTAATCAGATTTTGAATGTCTTCAACTGATCCGCCTGATACTACAGTTGAAGACAAACCATCAAAAAAAGAAGTAGCTGGTTCACCTACTTCAGCTAAAGAAAAAGAATCAAAGGTAGATATGATACCTTCTAATAAGACAGTTGATACAAATTTGGATGATGGGGAAGGCACACAAAAAGTTGATATATCTTCTACCGAGTCAAGAGATGACACTGACGTAAAAATAGAGGACCACGTATCCCCAAGTGATGAAATAAAATCAGTTGGCGATGTTTCAGAATCCATAAACAACGATTCTCTAGCTACAGTAGATCCGTTG
>JACZSS010000238.1 GCA_022574115.1 Candidatus Heimdallarchaeota archaeon
CTTTAATATATCTATCACCCGAACGACTATCGTTTGCAGTAGCTATCAAGCCAGCTCCTGCACCGAATGAGGTTCCCCAGACAGCAATCCTGCCTTTATCGATTCCTAAACTATCAGAATTCTCTCTAAGAAAGTCGACAGCACCTAATACATCCCTGGATTCATAATGTCCAAAAGTCACTGGACCCAAATCATCTGATAATCCATGATTTCTAAAATCAAATAGTAATAGTGAATATCCGAGTTTATGCAGTTGAAATCCTATTGTAACAAATACGCTATGGTTATACTCATTGATATTACCTTTATTGTTCTGATGACCATGAAGCAGAATGATGGTAGCATTATTACGATGGGTATTTCCCATCTGTGTATCAGCCGGTACAAACCAGCCATCAAGATCTATAGGATCTCCACGTGGTGAAAAAGTTACATTAACATATTCAAGTCCATAATCACCGGGATTCAAAGTCAAGGGGATATGTCGATTCCCATAGAGGAAGTAGAAAGAGGCCCCAACAGGGATAACCACGAAAACGATTAACAAAGTCGCTATTACTACAATTTTTTTGGTTTTAGCAATACGAAATTTCATAATTATATATTGGATTGTTAGTATTTAAAGCTTGGAAAAACTTTGGTTTCCAAAGTGTCTTACAAATGAGCTCTACTCTTAATCTTTCATGTTCTTAGAAAACAAAGAATTTTACCTTTTGGAGAACATTTCCAACATTTTTTGCTGGAATTCTAAATAATGACTTCGACCTTTGACTTCAAGATAGACAATTTTTCGGGGTTTGGAATCAATAAATTCATCTTTAATTGTTATGAATCCTTCTTTTTCAAGCTTATCTAGATGCGGTGCAAATTTTCCCCATGATATATTGAGAAATTTTCGAATTTGTGCTGATTGATAATGGTCATGTTGATATAAAAGATCCATAATTGCCAATCTAACAGGATTTAACAGCAATCCGAATTGGCTTAATTCCTGCGTTATTGGTTTAGTTGCAACAGCATGAGAAATTTGTGCATGGGAAACCAAGATACCTTTTGGATACCTAATACTGACATATCCAATAATTCCTAAAGCCACGACGTTCGAAATATCACTAATCAAAAAAATTGTTTCCCAGAATTGTAATGAGTATCCGATCAATCTCATGGTATTGATTGAGAGGATAATCACTGCAGAAATCCACCATCTTTTGGTTACTACAATGACTTTAGAATCCCATCCGATCTTGGTGGTTAAATAGCTGTAGACGAATAATAACTGTACAAAGAGCCTATATATAAAAAAGATAAATCGAAAACTTTGTCCCATAATCACCGTTCCAGTGGAGGTGACAACTGCATACGTTTCTGGGGAAAAGGTTCGGTCAGAATTCATCCAAGCGAATAATACATAAGACGGATTTGTCAACGTCTCGGGCTTGTAGGACAGTATTACTATTTCAATTGACAAATAGCCCAATATTACCACACCACTAATAAATTTTGGAGGACTGATCCATTTTGTACGTAATGCGTGCCAGGCAAGCAGCAAGTAAATAGTCAGATGGGCTGAATCAACAATTTTGATTAGAAATGTTAAATCTTCAAAAATTAGACGAATCAAATCGGCTAATTGTGCAATAATGATAGATACGAAGACGAGGCCAAAAAGTAAATAATCGAGGAATTTGGTTTTTCGATAAGATTTAAAGAGTAAAACCGTCGGGGGGACTGCTAATATCAACACAGTCAGCTGAAATCCATTCTGTAAATCAAAACCCATTAGGCGAGAGTTTTTTCCTGATTAATATAATGTTATCATTTTATGATCGATCTGCTGATTTTTAGTTTGCTCCTCGTCACCTAAAATTGCGAGAATTTCCAGAGGATCCAAAACTTGACCAACTGATGCAGAATATTGAGACTAATTTAGATGCATATTTCCTTTGAAGAATTAATCATTTTGAAAATCAAGATACCGAGCAATTGAAATTGACATTTCTAGGGTGAGACAGAATCTAAACAACATTAGTTGACGGTAGACCCCAGTCTGTACAGCCAACATATTACTTCTCTATTGTTTTTAGACTAAACAGTCGAATAATAGAAGTTAGATCTGATAAAAATCAAGGGAAAATTGTAACGCAATTAATATCCAATGATTTTGTCGATAAAGCAATATATCATACTTTAACCAAAGACGATTTAACAACAATGGCTGATATTTTGTTTGCTATAAATGCCCAGGTCGAGTGTGAGGGAGAAACAATCGATGAACGATCACATGGAACAAAGAGTCATAACCTTTTTTATATTGATGAATTTAAGGGAGCTATCAACAAGGAGAATTACATTATTAGAAGACTCTTTGTAACAATACATCTAGAGGAATTGCCCGATAATGAGAAAAATGTCAATGTACGACTCTATCCTCAAGATGGAAGAATTACATTTGCAGGTTTTGTGAATGAAAGACAAGTCGCCACAACAATATCTAAAATCGAAGAAATTAGTCCAAATCAATCCACCAGAGACACTCGCTTCAGATTGGATGAATTTTTCTAGTACTCTAGAAGATTTCATCTTGAACGATTATTCTAAAATTGAGGAATATATTCTGAAATTGAAAGCAGATGGAGTAGTTCATTAGTAACTATTGAGGGACTTAAACAATTTTTTATGCTCGGTCGATGAGATCTTTCGAGCATTTGTCTGATCAAACATGTTACGCAAAATGCGAATTTAGATGTTGGTTCGTCAGCATTATACGAGAAGGTTGGAGCAGGTCTTGGGCAGCCGTATCTCTAGCTCTTCCAAGTGCGTGGTATCATCCTAATACGTACTTCGCTCAATCGATAGATCGATTCAACGAATCTGCTAGTTTGAGCGATTCAACAATTTAAGTCTAGCTGGAATTTCCGAATTTCGTAGAGCGCGGGAGGCTGATAATATGCACTTGGGATTCAAGATTGATCGGATCTAATATTGATCGCATTAATCGTCGTCTGACTCAAATACATTCAAAATCAACTTCATATCTTAATAGGTAACCGAGATCCGGATCATATTATAAAAGTTCATTTAGAAGAATCTGTAACTTTACGATTAAAGTGCCGAGTCTTATTTATAGGGGATTCTTATCGGTAAGATGTGGATAAAGACAGTATCCAAGTCGTGAAAGATTACATTGAAGCATGGAATAACAATGATTCTGAACGAATGAAATCACTTGTACATCCCAATTATTCGGTTGGAAAACGAACAAGGGATTCCTATACAATTATTGAAGATGAAGTACCTTATTTTGAGGCTAATAACACCGAAAAGAATGAAATAGACCTATTGCTCCTCCGGATGAAAAAATATCACAAGGGTCTTTCGGAATTTAATATGGCATTAATAGACATCAATTCGCTAGGAACTCATGTTTGGGCAGATATGGATTTAACAGGAATACACTCTGGACCCCTTTTCGGAATATCCCCAAGCAATAATCCATTACTTATCCGAGGTATGTTTCATTACCAAATAAAAGATGGTCTACTCTATAAAGCTGACTGGTTGTATGATACGGTATCACTACTAAAACAATTCGGAAAATCGATAAAAGGAGCAAATATTACTGAAGCGGCCCAATACCTCAGTTTATTGAGTAAAATGGGTTTAATTGACTCATCAGACAAAATTTAGATTATCCAATTAAATTCATTACGTAATTTTTAAGTTCCTTCAATCCATCTTTGATCATATCTTGAGATTTACTTTTGGATAGTAATCTCAAGATTCCGTCTCATAATTAATCTACTCGGTTTCTAATCATCATAATTATTAATGTGTTTTTTCAGCCTAATGCATAGTTCAAATATTTGTTGATAAACTATTGTTCTCTGAATGGTCGATGGTCGATTACTCATTCTAATTAAAATTGAATACGTTGAACTTCTAGTTTATTGTGCTAGTCGATACTTGTCCTAGAAAATACTATAGTATAGATTACAATAATACAAGATCATATACCTGAATATGTGTATTTGTACAATTCCGATTTTCATGAAGTTTCCTCTGGTATTGTGTCATATTTAATTTTCCGATAATTTTGATTGCTGTGCATTTGATTGATTACTGCCTAGAGGCATAAGAATAATCAATTATGATTGTTTTTTTATCCAGTTTATTATATTCCGATTATATTTATTTCAATTTTGATTTAGATCGATCAGCGATCAGGTTGAATAACAAGATGTCGAAATTTGATCATTACTTATCCTCAATCACTTATATCAGAGTCCCATAATTCCTTATATCACAGATATACCAATCAGATAAGCAAAATGGGGTTATTATCTAAGGACGGATTTGATTGGTTAGCTGGCAAAGCAAGTTACCTCTTTCGAGATGTTGATAATCTATGTAAAATCGAGCCTGAAACTTATGGAAATGTCAAATCGCTTTCGTTCCTCAAACTAATCGCATTAGGATATATTTTACCCATGTATACAGACATAATCGGCAAACAGAGAGATAAGGGAGATTATATTAAACAGATGGTTTATATTGACTTATTTGCAGGTTCGGGACTCAACAAAGTTGAACACAATGAGAAATCACATTTCCTTCTCGGAAGTCCTTTTATTGCAATTCATTCTACCAAGAAACCGTTTGACAAAATGATATTTGTTGAACAAGACAAGGATTTGTCAAATGCTTTGAAAAAAAGACTGAGCGGGAAATCAAAACAACAAGACTTCAAATGGCTAGCAAATCGATACCAATGTCTGACTGGTGATCAAAACGTGATAGTTCGTCAAATAATCTCCAAACTTGAGCCTAAAACTCATTGTTTTATTTTTTTAGATCCCTTTTCTACAGAGCTAAACTGGTTAACCTTGAATTATATTTCCCGTAACACAAGATCTGATATTTTCATTAATATTATGTCGACCGAGATATTCCGAGGAATTTCCAGCGCCCGGAAAACTGGAAGTTTAAAATTAGATTCTTGGTTTGGCAACAACTCCTGGACTCAAATAAAAAATCGCACAGAAATTGTGTCAGCGTATTCCAAAAAAGTCATCAACTTACCTGATTCTGGAAAAGCTAAACGGGAGGTCTTCGAACTCCTTCCGATCAATGCCCTTGAGAAACTAAAGCGGGAACCGTACTATTATCTATTATTTGCTGCTCGAAAAACTAAGGGTGGTAATAGATGGATAGAGGCGGTAAGAAAGGTACAAGATTATCTCCAGGATGCGACAGATGAGGACATAAAAGCTATCCTCGATAAATTATTTGAAAGTCAATCTTCTTTGAATGATTGGTATTAGGAAAAACAAAAATCAGATGTAGGAGCCAAGCCTAGATCAAGTGGAGTCAATTGTTTTCGCTTTAGGTAATTCCAAAATTCCTTTTTGTAATGAAATCTGATACTTTTCTTGTGTTTTTGCCGATACTGCT
>JACZSS010000239.1 GCA_022574115.1 Candidatus Heimdallarchaeota archaeon
CTAAAGATAAGCATAAAGACAAGAAAACGCCTTCGAGCCCTAAATGTAAACCTGACACTTTTCCTAAATACCCGTACGAGTCCCATAAGTCTATAATAACAGCCGTAATTATTTTTTTTATTAAACTATACTACTAGAAATGACCCAAAGCCAATAGAATTCCCCTATTGTGGGATGAGGTCTAAAGAAACTGAAATAGTACTCAATCATATTTTCTGGGGAATATCTTATTATTGACAAATTTTGTTGGTCGATTAAGAATGGAAACTGCAACTGTGCTTGGAATTGGAGCCTTGGGGAAAGCTGTTGTAGATGCATTAATCTCGCGGAATATCACAACTAAAGTTTTAGTCCGTGATCTTGAAAAATTCAAGCAATTGTATGTTGGTGAGGAACTCCCTGGAAGGGTTGGCGCAGTCACTGGTGACCTAGATTCCAATCAATCGCTAGCTCTAGCACTGGAAGATGCTGACACTGTTTTTGCCTGTTTTGATACTCGTTATTCATACTGGTCAAAGAATATGCCTCGTTGGATCAGTAGAGTTGGGGACTTGGCTGCTGCACTTCAGGCAAGAATTATTTTTCCAGGCAATACATTGAATTTCGGACGGGTGTCTCCCAACGAAAGATTACTAGAAGAACATCCGCAAAATGCTCATACTGAGGGAGGCCAGTTGCGTATTGCGATTGAACAAAGATTAATTCGATCTGCGCTTGAGGGTGCCAGCCTCACAATTCTTAGGTTTCCGGACATTTACGGTCCTGCTGTACTGCAAGGTCTGATTTATAATCTATTTAAGTCTGCGAAAGAGAATTTAGCTACCTCCTGGCTTGGTAACCCTGCCACTAATCACGATTTTCTCTATAGCAAAGATGCTGGTGAAGCTATGGTACGCGCCGCTATGGAACCACGTGCAGCTGATACATCGTTAAACTACCCTGGTCCACAACCTATGTCTAGTGACGAATTTATTTCCTTGGTTTATGAAAGATACGGCTCAGATATTAATCCAAATCTAGAAATTGGTGGTTCTCTTTTTTCGAAGTTGAAGAATTTGGTTAATAAGGAGAGGAAAGAGCTTATATACCTGTTCGAAGAGACCCTGCTGTTAGACGGTGGCAAATACCAGTCGATTGTTGGAGCACCAAAATTAACCAACCATATTACAGCTGTTAAAGAGACGGTCGAATGGTATAGATCATGGTTTAAAACTTAGATTTGTCTTATCACCTACAAACCTAATAGATTCAAAGACCAAATCCAAATCGAATCTTTGTATAGTATTCGGATGAAATTCATTTGTCCTCAATATTTTTAGCTTTTTGATCTCCACAGATTTCCAATAACTTAACATCTCAGCTATGATGGCTCTTGTCACGACAGGTTCCTTTGAATGTGGACCATACATTATGGCTACTGGCTGTTTGCGATCAATTGAAAGAAATGAGCCCGCGAAACCAACTTTTCTGCCCTCATCATCAGTTACAACCACCCAAGAATTGAAAGCTGAATCCGGTAAGTTAGATACAAAGCCTAGAAAATCACCTTTTCGAATATACAACGGGGAAGATGGATCAAAATCGGGTCCAATCAGTTTGTCATAGATCTCAGGTAATTCCTCTCGAGTAACACCCCGCATTTCGTATCCATCAGGTATATCCTCTGCATGCCAATCTGTCGCAACCTCATAGGTTGCTCTCAGTATTTTCTCTTTGGTGAATCCAGTTTCAAGTAGACTGTTAACAAGTGGTGAATACAATGGAAGATCTGCTTGAAATTTCTTCACTCGTCTCTTTGAGTTTGTCACCCATTGCTCAAGCAGTTGCTTGGATGCAAGTTCTGCATCCTCCATATCAAAAACCCGTGTCCAAACTGCCCTAATATAACTTAAATCATCATGATAATTAACTGTTAGAGCTACGCGTGGTTCTTTAAATTCATCAACGGCTACCCACCACGAACCATATGATTTTTCGGTTTCATCGAGAATCATCAAAAATTCTTCCAATCCAGTTTCTTGAGCTCCTTGTTCATGCAAAAGGAGTTGCAGATGGCTCTTCACGTCAGGATCACCATTAACAATTTGGAACATTTTTGTTGCCTCTAAGATGAAGATTGTTTTGGGACACGTGTGATTAACAATCCATCAATATCTTTTACTCACAAATGTTATTAAAATGTATGAATCAACTATAATGTGTGAATTGCTTTTTTAATATTCGCTGGCTTTTAGCCCGATCAACCAAAATAAGGTGAGCAAACCTAATTCTATTTAAATCACCTGAACGCTGAATTCTCTGCTAATATGGATGTATCTGATTATCGTACTGAAAAAGATTCTTTGGGTGATGTGAAAGTGCCGAACTCTGCACTTTGGGGTGCCCAAACTCAGAGATCAAAACGCAATTTCCAGATCTCCTCAAGACGACTACCTGATGTGTTCATTCGTGCACTAGTAGAAATAAAGAGGGCATGTGCCATCTCAAATAATGAACTTGGAATTATTGCAGAAGATGTTGCCAATGCGATTGTCAAGGCTGCCGACGAAGTTCTAGATCGTGGAATGCATTTGGAACACTTTCCACTTGATGTATATCAGACTGGATCTGGCACTCAAACTAACATGAACGCCAATGAAGTGCTATCAAATAGAGCCATTCAAATCATGGATGGGACAATTGGCAGTAAGTCACCTGTTCATCCAAATGACCATGTGAATAAAGGCCAGAGCTCCAATGATGTCATACCAACTGCAATGCATCTTTCAGCCTTGGCAGAGATTAACAAAACCTTGATTCCTTCATTGAACAAACTCATTGGTGCTTTATCAGTTAAAATGATAGAATTTAAGGCAATTGTCAAAATCGGGCGAACTCACTTTCAGGATGCAGTTCCGTTGACATTGGGTCAAGAATTCTCTGGTTATGTTAGCCAATTGACTTCAGCAAGAACTCATCTCATGAATTCGGTTGAACTGCTTGAATTTTTGGCAATTGGTGGGACTGCTGTGGGAACGGGATTAAATGCACATCCGGATCTTGCTTCAAAAGTTTGTAACATCCTATCTAGTCGTTATGACCTAAAATTGAAGTCAGATGCGAATAAATTTTCGTTAATCGCAACTAAAGACTCACTAGTTGCGGTAAGCGGGGCATTGAAAACTTTAGCTGTCTCGTTGATGAAAATTGCAAATGATATTCGACTACTAGCTTCAGGTCCTCGTGCAGGGTTAGGAGAGTTACTGCTTCCGGAAAACGAACCTGGATCCTCGATTATGCCTGGAAAAATTAATCCAACGCAATGTGAAATGCTTACCCAAGTTGTGGCTCAAGTAATTGGCAACGATGCAACAGTTACAATAGGTGGTCTGGGGAGCTTTATGGAGCTAAACGTAATGAAACCCGTCATCATTTCAAACATACTTGAAAGCATTGAAATTTTGTCCAATGGAATGAGATCGTTTACTGATCATGCAGTAGTCGGATTGAAAGCTAATGAGGAACGTATCAATGAATTGGTTGAAAAATCCCTCATGTTGGTCACCGCTCTCACTAGCCAATTAGGTTACGATAAAGCCGCCAAACTAGCCAAGCAGGCTTATGTGGAAGGAAAAACCATCCGAGAGGTAGTCTTAGAAAATAATTTAATGACTGAAGATGATCTCAACCAAGCATTGGACTTATCAAAAATGGTGACAAATAAATAAAAAATTCCCAATTCAAAATTCCACAAAGTTTGTATAATATCCGGAGGAAACCGTTTTTAATATCAGCTAATTGGGCGAGTTAAGACGTCGATGAGCATACTGGATAATGCCAAAGAATGGGCCTTGAACAACGTTATTGATGATGATACGCTTGCGGTGCTTTTAGTAGGCAGCTGGGCTCGAGGTAAAGGTACTGATGTGAATGATATTGATGTAATTGTGATCAAACAATATCAACTATTTGCAATAATGGATCAGGAACACCAGCAGGAAGGTTACACGTTAGACGTGTGGATTCACGATATTGATGCAATTAAGTCTGAGCTTGAGGATCCAGCTTCAGATTTGAATCAAGTAAACAATATCTCTATGATATTGTCATTTCTTGATAGTTGTGTCGTTTGGTTTGAACGAGAACCAATAATAGATGATCTGAAGACGCGAGTAAGTTCCTGGTCGTGGGATCCCGATTACCACAAGTTTCTCGAATTTAATTCAGTAGAGCCCCAAGCTGACTATCTGAAAAATGCATATAATGAGAGTCTGGCAATTTTAGAGGCATCCAAAAAACGGTTAGATGGGGGAAAAGAGGTGTCACACCGGAGAAAGGATTATCCTGAATTAGTAAAAGAATCTAGCGAAGAATTGGCCCAAAAAGTTCTCGGTTTAACACTGACGGCTTATGAGAAAATGGGGATTGAAAGACATTGGACCGAGTTCGGCGATGCAAAAAAAGCGGTGTCAATGGGTAATTGGGGTAATGCTTTGGCGTCGCTGAAAGATGTACTACGTTTTATGATCAGATATGACTTACCCTCGGTTCCAGAACAATTATTAGATCCCTCAATTTGGAAAACTGTGGAAGATATGCACATATCACCTGAGTTGGCTGAAGCATTAAAAGCGGCATTTTCAGAATAGTCTAATGGTTTCCTCATTTTTCGTCAAAGTCTTGAACTGGACTTGATACTCATAATTTTGGGGCTTTAGAATGAAAATCACAGAACCTACGACAATGATCACCGATTTTCTTATTACCATCGAATCTGTAATTATTGCCATCTTACTAATCATAGGATATGATAATCAATTTTCGAGACTACTTTTTGCACTTTCAGTTCTACTAGTGGGATTAAGAGCGTTTACTGGAGGAGTGTATCACGGATTTTCTAATTACCTAACTCCAGCCCAGAAATCAAAATGGTGGAAAATTACGTTACTATCATTGGTTTATGCAAGCACGATTATGTTACTGGCCATAATTCTCTCATCTCTCACTTCAAGGCTATCCCTAGCCGTATTCAGTATTTTAGCAATTCTCAATTCCATTTATTTTACCAAGCTGGTGATTGAACGACTAGAATTCATTATAGCAAATCTTAGCTTTGGAATTTCAGTTGTTTTCATGATTGGTTTCAAAATTATTAGTTATCTCGATTTACAAGATAGTAGATCTAAATACATTTTACTTGGTTTATTTATTCTTGTCGGGGGTTCAATTGTCCAAATTTCAAAACTGGCTTTTCATGGGTCATTTTGTACGTACATAAACTTTGTTTTACATCTTAGATTACTTTCAGCCTACTACTTACCAATCGTCTTCCATAGATTCATATAGTATTACTTCCATGTAATTATTAGCTGATATCATGGCGTTTGTTGTTCAGAAAAATCACCTGAGGATCAAAACACAGGGATATGAGACACTCAAATGGTTAAGCCACAAATGTAAAAATCTCTAC
>JACZSS010000240.1 GCA_022574115.1 Candidatus Heimdallarchaeota archaeon
TGATGTCGTCCACCCATCCCCTGTGGCTCTCCACCGAGTCAACAGATAAGGCGATTACCTTAACGTTACGCTTGTCGAACTCGTCTTGGACCTTGTTTGCTGAGTATGCGCGCGCGCAGTGTGTCAAAATTTTCTTTTTCGCTTAACTCAGTTATTTTCATTGATTCACCTTTCAAACTTAAAAAAGTCGAAAATTCTATAATGACAAGGCATAGGACTCATATAAGCTTTGAGATAAGACCGGATCGATTTGTTGAGAGTAGATTACGCCATAATTCTGATAATCAGCGACGAATATCACTATCGTTTGTTATATATTTTCTACAAATTGAAATAATTCTTGAAGCTAGTTTGGGATTCATTCGCAATTGTCGTGCTAAGGTTTCTGAACTCTGCTTTGCAATTATAGAAATTGACCCGTATCTATTTAATAATTTTATTCTTGTCTTAACACCAACCCCGTGTATGTTATCCAACAAAGATCGTAAGTTTTCTTTTTGTCGAAGTTTTCTATGATAAGTTATTGCAAATCGATGCGCTTCGTCACGACAGGATCTCAAAAGGAGTAATCCTGGTCTCATTTTGTTTTCCTGAAGCGGCCTTTCATGCTCCAGCTGATAGATTTCCTCGAATTTTTTTGCAAGGCCAATCGTCGGAATGCTGAGTCCTATTTTCTGCAAGGATAAAGTTGCCCTTTTCAGCTGCTCTAATCCCCCATCAATAACCACTAGGTCAGGGGTTGGAAGACCTTTGGGATCAAACCCATCTTTGACCTCTCTATAGCGCCTGAATACAACCTCCTCCATGCTTGCAAAATCATCCTGACCTTCTACCGTTCTAATTTTAAATCTCCTGTAACCTTTCTTCAATGGACGTCCATTGACAAAGCGAACACAGGAGGCAACATTGTGAGTACCCATTAAAGTAGACACATCAAATGTATCAATAATAAAAGGTGGAAATTCCATCTGCAGGACTTTTTGCAGGTCGGATACTCTTGTTGTGGGTAGTCCTTTTTCTTTTCTTAGCAACGCTCGTCGTTGCAAAATCTTTTTCGCGTGCGTTTTAGTCATTTGGACCAGTTGTTTGTCAATCTCAGTTTCTGATTCACGAATATCAAATCCAAATTCCTCAAGGCGGGGGATGATCTCTTTAGATTTCACAGTTTTGATAATGATAGATTTAACTTCTTTGTCAGTTTTCCTATTTACTGAAGGCTTATCATAAAGGGTTAAAATATTTAGCAGAAAATTCAGCACGAAATCACCCCACGAAGCATCTTCTAGTTCATCACGCTCAATTGCTTGCGATTCTTGACGTATCACATTTCCATTGACAATTTTTTGAAGAGCCACACATGATTCTCGTCTGTTGCGAGCATCGGCGATTACAATTACATCTTCCACTCCCTCAATCATGACCCGTTGTCGTTCCATCGTACGATGAATTGATTTAAGCAGATCTCTGTCTTTGGCAGCCTTTTCAAATTCCAAATTGTCAGAATGGACTTTCATAGTCTCTTCAATGCTTTCCGCGATTTGAGGAACTTTGCCTTCCAAGAATTTGATAACCTGATCCACCTGATCTCGATAATCTTTTACGTCAACCTCTATTTCACAGGGACGTAAACATTGTCTTGTTCTCCTTCTAATACAGGTTTTTGCCCAGCCAGAGGCATCACCAAGATGAATCTCTTTATGACAATCGGCTACTGGAAACATACTAAGGACATACTTTAGCGAACGTCTCGCTGAACCTAAATTAGAATATGGACCTAGGAATATGGATTCTTTGTTAGTCCTCTCTCGGGTAAATTCAAATCGAGGGAATTCTTCCCCGGTCGTCACTTCAAGATAGGGGTAGGTTTTACCATCTTTCCATTTGTCATTCAGTGGAGGTTGATGTTCTTGAATTAGGTTGAATTCCAGTAATAATGCCTCATTCTCCGAGCTTACCTCGTGAATTTCAATTTTGACTCCTCTCTCTCGGATGACTCGTGACTTTGAGAAATCGTTGCTTTTGGTAAAATGGGACCTTAACCTGTTGCTGAGAATTTTTGCTTTCCCAATGTAAATAATTTCGTCTCTCTTATCATAAATTATGTACACTCCAGGCTTTCTGGGAATCGTTTTGAGTTGTCTTTCAATATCCTGTAATCGTTTATCGTCAGACAAGTCAAAAGTCTCCAACTCTTTCTGAACTTCTTGATTAAAAAATCTCTTGAATAGGTCGATACTAACTGGTAATATATCTACAGCCTTGAAATATAAATACTTTCAGATGCAACGGTGTCTCTTAAAAGCGATTAAGTAGTACGTTCATTTGATATGACTGTGAAACTAGAGACTGTAAATGAGGAAAATCTTGATCCCAAAGATTGGCTCCAGACAACTAAACTTGGCAAACAAATGGTCGAGGACATGATGCAGTATCTCAAAACTGTCAGAGAACGAAAAATTTGGCAACCCATTCCAACAGAAGTTCGTGAGGAATTTCGACGCTCATTACCCCTCGATGGGATGTCTCAACAAGAAATTTATGATGATTTCAAGAAACATATTCTGCCGTATCCTATGGGTAATATCCATCCAAGGTTCTGGGGTTGGGTAATAGGCACGGGTACACCGTTCGGAGCTCTCGCTGATTTTCTCGCTTCAATCATGAATCCAAATCAAGGAGGTGGAGAACACATTGCTAATCACATTGAAACTCAGGTCTTAGATTGGTTTAAGGAAATGCTTGGATATCCTTCCGATGCTTCTGGAATTCTGCTTAGTGGTGGTTCAATGGCCAATTTATTGGGGATGACGGTTGCGAGAAATACCAAAATCGAAAGTGTCAGGGAAACGGGATTAATTGAAACTGGGAAACAATTCACATACTATAGTTCCGTTGAGGCACATTCATCGGTCGTAAAAGCTGCTGAACTCTTGGGAATTGGAAGCAAGTACTTACGTAAAATTCCAGTTGATGAGAATTTTGAAATCATTATCTCAAAGTTAGAAGAGCAAATTAAGCAGGACAAAGAAAACGGGATGATACCGTTGTGTATTGTTGGTAACGCTGGGACGGTAAATACTGGAGCAGTTGATGATCTAAACGCGATCGCAGATATCTGTGAACGTGAAAATTTGTGGTTTCATGTTGATGGAGCATTCGGCTCCCTTGTTCACCTGAGCGAAAAATATAAATCAATGGTGAAAGGAATGGAACGATCCGATTCTTTAGCATTTGATGCTCACAAATGGTTATTTATGCCATACGAAATCGCTGTTACTTTAGTAAAGGACAGGAAAGCTCATTATCAAGCATTTGTATATACGCCTGAATACCTAGCTCATGCAGATAGAGGCGTTCATTCTGCAGATTTGTGGTATTCTGATTACGGGTTGCAATTATCCAGAGGATTTCGTTCTCTGAAGGTTTGGATGTCTCTAAAGGAACATGGGATTAAAAAATATGGACGACTTATTGAGCAGAACATAAATCAAGCTAAGTATTTAGAAAATATTATTAATAACAATGATAGGTTGGAGAATATGGCACCGGTTCCTATGAATATCGTCTGTTTTCGGATGAATCCGGGTGATCGAGATCAAGTTGCATTAAACAAACTAAATGAAGAAATTTTAATCGAGCTTCATGAAAGGGGAATAGCCGTCCCATCGTATACGACTCTTAACAACAATTATCTTATTCGGGTCGCAATTACCAATCACCGTTCCGAGCTATCAGATTTCGACTTGCTGGTTGCAAGCGTTCTTGAAATCGGTGACGAATTAATTTCATCTGGTATGTAACCACAATGGTTACCTACACCCGGAAACAATTCAAAACCGCCTGAATTGACAAAAATTCATTGATTTGTTGGTTTTGGAATCGTTATTCGTTAAATCCCTACAATGGGTGTCAAATTGGATGTGTGTATTGCAATGTCAGATATAAGCGATATTTCTTGCCACTGGGTTTTGAGAATAATATTATGATAAAAGAAAATATGGATGAATAGTGACTCGGCTTATTGTTTTCTAAATCGAGACAGACCGGTCCCAATAACTGCTGCAGCTACAACAAGTACAAATCCGACAAACAAAATATTATCCGCAACCCCAAACCCGCTAATTTCTTGATCCAAATCTTCAAAGGTTGCACTAATACCATTGAATTCTAATGCATCATTTAACGTATTGGCAATCGTGTCCTTTGTGAGTGCAAGTTTTCCCCAACTTTTAAAGAGGGTTAAATCGCTGTTTAAAATCCAGGTGTGACCATTACTTGCCCCCACTACATTCGAGTACCTCTCGACATTGTCCAAAGCAAAGTCCCACTCTTTCGAAGCCTTCATTTCCGTCATCAGTTCTATCGTATCAGTTTCGCTTGTAGATATGGATAGAAATGATACAGTTGCAGAATATTCAGGATAGAGGTTACGCATCACTACTTGATTCGCTTTGCAGACTGGACACCAACTTGCTGCCCAATCAATCAAAATCACTTTTCCATCATTGTAGTCAGCTGTAGAAGCAATCGAAGAATCAGTTAGCTGGAACTGAAAGGCATGAATTTCATTCTGTGCAGAGGTGATGTTGATCATAGACGCACTGACAAAAATAACAATCAAATATAAAGACTTGATTTTCACAGCCACCAACAAACATGGGGCAATAATAAGGATTCCTTTTACAAAATGACATAAATAGGATGAAAATCGGATTTGTGGCTAGCTTTAGAATTGTATCACTTGAAGTTGGTCGTCTGATCTGTAATTAAGATAGTGAGGGGAGAAAAAATTTCTCTATAAGTTCTTGGATTTCTCCATCATCAAACAGATTTGAATTCATATAACCAACAAACTGTTTATGGTTTATATTTCTTGCTTCAAGTAAATTATGTAATTCTAATTCATTATAATCATCCGGACTTTCTCCGATACCTACAAGTAATATTGATAATAAATCATCCTTATTAGCATTTACAATTTCATCTAATAGCGTATCAAGAGATTCAACTACCGAATCATCTTGGTGGTTGAAAATGATAATTGCGCTTCGAGTATTTTCTAGAAGACTTTGTTTCAAAAAATCAAATTTGATTTCCGGTGCCATATGAACTAACAGATATTGGCAGTCGATATTTCTAAATCTAAATTGATGTAAAGCGTAATCTGCTCCAAGTACCGATCCAAAATCCTGATCTAATCCAATCTGAAAGAATTTCTTTCTGAAATTTGTCGCCCTCTCCAAGTTCTGGCCCAGTAACAGTACTTTATGGACGACTTTGACTGGATTCGGATCATCAAGCCATTGATGGAATTGATCACTTGCATTGTTAATCAAACAACAGGCTGTCATATAGTCTATTCGTATATAATAGTAGGGTGTGGAGTATATAAAGGAATATAAAGGGTTAATTCGCTCGATCCCATATATCTGAG
>JACZSS010000241.1 GCA_022574115.1 Candidatus Heimdallarchaeota archaeon
ATCATCATCCCGCAAGTATTCCAGCAAATCTGCTTCATCGAGGTCTGATTTATTGCCAACGGATACAATTGCTGATAATCCAATCCCTTCGCTTTCTGCTTTTCCGAGCATAGCAATACCAAGAGCACCACTCTGAGTTACTACGGCCAAGGCACCTGGTTTAACAGCAGGTCCAAATGTAGCGTTAATCGAAGCGTTTGCTGAATATATTCCAAATATGTTTGGTCCCAGGATACGCATTCCGTGATCTGATGCATACTCCACCAACTCAAGTTCTTCATCTATGTTTCCTACTTCCGAAAAACCAGAAGTTATGATGGATAAGAATTTACACTTTTTAGCGGGTAGTAGCTTGATTGCCTCATAAACATATTTGGCAGGAATGCAAATTGTGGCAATATCGATATCACTGTCAATATCCTCAATTGTTTTGTATACACGTTGACCTAATATTGTGCCACCTCTGGGATTGACTGGAAATATTTTGCCTTTATATCCCGACTTAACAATGTTATCCAATACCTGATATCCGATCTTTGCTTCATTACTTGATGCCCCTACAATTGCCACAGTTTGTGGCTCAAAAAGATGCCTTATAGAGGGTTTAACTACTGTAATTGACGTCATAATGGTTCACTAACTTGAGCGAGTTCGTGTCTGCATTCATTCTTAGCTGATTACATTGAAAAGATTGTCACTATGGATTGGTTTTTTGAGGAGTTCAAGAAATTAGCTCTGTTTGGTTAACTTTTGCCAATCCAAGATTTTATGCCATCAATTAATGCATCAATATCCTCTTTTGTATTATATCGGTGAGGGCTGATTCGTATCCCACCTGCTCGAAACGAGACAGTAATTTTTAGAGTTTCGAGGTATCTCACTATAAGCTCGGCTTGTACGTGATTAATTATCAGAATTCCACTTCTTTCATTAGGTTCAAGTGAAGTGCCAATTGAGAATCCATCAATTCCGACAAGTAGTTCAATCAAATAATCATGTAACCTTATAATATGGCTGTACGTATCAGCCACTCCCCAATTTAAAAGAGTCTGCATGCTTTCGTTGAAACCATTTAAAGTCGGATCGATCATCGATTGTTGGAAAATTCTCGCATCTGGCCATGGAACAAACGGTTGATGATATAATTCACGAAAATTGGGAGTCGAAAACCAGCCAACAAGAACAGTGTCTAATTTCTCAACTAATTCAGGTTTCACGTAGAATAATCCTTTTCCCAGTGGTCCAAGCATCCATTTGTACGCAGCTGCTGCCACAAAATCAACATCGTATTTCTTTGCATCAAAGGGGACTGCACCCAAACCTTGAATTGCATCGACAACCACCAGTGCGCCTCTTGAATGGGCCAAATTAACGAGTTGCTTTAAATCAGTTGTAAATCCGTTTCCACTCTGGATATGGCTAAGAGATATAAATACAGTGTTTTCATCTATTCTGTTTTCCCATTGATTGAAATCAATCCGGCCATCGACTGAATTAACAAAACGTAATTCCATGTGATATTTTTTGGTTAGTTGTTGCCACGTGTAACTATTAGTGACAAATTCCACGTCAGGAATCACAATATTCGACTGCTGCGAGTATCGTGAGGTTAAACCCTCAGCCACGATGTGAAGTCCAGCCGCGGTATTAGGTGTGATGGTAATTCCTTCTTTGTCTCCTCCTACCAACTTTGCTCCATTTGTGGTTAACAATTCCCACAGTTCCTCAATACCCGGATAATCTATCTTTCTCTCACCCTCCTCCATCTGGAGTTTGAACCCATTTCGAATAATTTTCGAACTACTTCTTGGGAGTGGGCCAATCGAAGCGTGGTTTAAGTAGGTGAAATCAGGATTTATTCCCATTTGCTCTCGCGGAGTTGGGTCAGACATCTAATGTAATCAAAATCAGGTAGTTTTGTTTATTCTTATTCCGAAAGTCCGAAATCAGCATTATAAAACTAAAGATTGGATGGCCAATGATGTCTTGGATCATTAAGAAAAGGAGTTTCACTCATGCTAACTACTTAAGATCCCGTTTTTGCTTTATCCAAAGCCCGTGGGCAGGATATCGTTTGCATATGGATTAATCTCTTTGAGTTTGGCGATTTGTTGCTAACGACCATAAATTATTGCCAGAATATCAATAATCCTCAGTTGCAGATCAATGGCTTCCACATCGGTAAGGTCCCCGAGATGATTGAGATGAATTATAGAGACTTTGAGAACGATTAATATAGCGGTTGAGTAAACAACTTGACCCCACTGAAGACTTTCCTTTACAGTCTCTAACTGAAAGATCAAATCATCAGCAATTTCAGGAGTTAAATCCGTTGCTTTGATGGCTGCAATTAATTCATCGATTGCCTCACTGACTGCTAAGGTCATCAAGGACATTCGAGAAGCTATATCGTCGGAGAGTTCTTCAGTGAAGATTTACGTCATTGCACTCCTTGCCACATAGCGATCTAGTTTATCTCGAATTGAATTTAATTTGGTCAGTGACCAGAATAATTTTAATTCTACGTTGGGAATTGCATGATCGATTATCTGGGTAAGCGTTTGGATTAAATTGCGTTTACTTTTATCACTGAGATCAGATTCATCTATCTTCTCAATCAAGTCCAAGATTAAATCAATAAAGTTTCGGCTGCCAATCGTAATCTCGGCATTGTTTACATTACCATTATTATCCATCACAACTAAATTCAGATCATGAAATCCACTTTCAAGTCCATTGACATTGATTATTAGTTCACCATTTACCCACGTTCCCTCCTGTATAAGTCTGTCATCGAGATATACTTCATACGTTCCAGAGAAGTAATCAAATAGCTCAAACGTAATCGAATTATCAGTTTTATCGCCAACAAAAGTTATCTGAAGATCGATAATAGTTATTTCTGGGGATGTGGTGTCAACAATTTCAATAAACATAGTATCGGATACGCGGTTAGTAGATCCGTCAAAAACCTCAATCGTCACATTGTGATTTCCAAGATCCAGAGTTAATTCGTCAAAATTGTAGACTATACCTATATCTGAACTCCAAAGTTGGGTGAAAATAACTACATCATTCAAGTAAATATTGTAATTATCAGGATCTAGATCATCAGCATTCCAGACTACATCAATTCCCAAACTACCGGCCTCGATAAGTTGATCCTCAGGACTTGAAATTGAAGGTGCAATAGTGTCTTCAACAATAATCATCACCAAATCTGAATTTGAATTGCCAGTGGTATCATGGACAAATAAGGTGAATTCATATTCCCCAAGCTGTAACGATAAGAAATCCACCGAAAATTCTAAGGGCTGATTGGTAAACCATCCACCTTCATCAATCAGAACAGATAGTTGGCTGTCTTCTAGAAGATACAATTCATAGGTATCTGCATGTAAGTCGCTTGGTATCCAAATTATTAAATTGCCTAAACTTCCCAGCTCCACATTGAAATCAAGTGGAGAGGTAAGGTCCGGATTTGTGGTATCTTCAATCCGCACAAACACAGTATCGATAATAAGATTTGCGAATTCATCGTAAACGTGAATCGTATAGACGTGGTCACCAAGTAAGAGTGTAATATCATCTAGGCTTATGGATATTGGCACAGAAGAAGACCAAAATCCTTGATCTACCATTGTACTATCCTTGAATATTTGATATATTAACGGGTTTGGATCAACAGCTGTCCATGATAATGTCTTTCCAACTGAACCACTTTCAATTGTCTGATCACCGGGTGATGTCAAGCTAGCTGCAAAACTATCTTCTACAACTACAACAACAGTATCGGAATTACTATTCCTAGAAGTATCAAAAAGCACTAGTGTAAATTGATAGAGTCCAATGTTGTTAAGAATAATACCATCAATTGTCAGAGAAAGATCTGACCCCCAAGTGCCTGTCTCAATAATCTCAATCGATACATCCGGTTGGACTAAATATATTTCATAATTTTGAGGTTGAAAATCGAAAACATCCCATGAGATGAGGGGAATAGGAAATCCACTCTCCAAAGTCAAATCATTTGGTGATGAAATAGTTGGGCTGGTCGTATCTACAACAAAAACCGTCGAGCTCTCAACACGCTCATTACCAGTTGTGTCATTCACTCTCAATTCATAGACATATATTCCTAAATCAAGTGTAAGATGATCTAAATTTACTAAAAAAGAATCTCCAGATAACCAGGTTCCGGTCTCTATAACCGTACCTTGGAAGGATAATTCATAGGTATCAGGATGGAAGTCAGTAAGATCCCATAGAAGGACATTATTAACAGTTCCAGTTTCAATTGTCACATCTCCGCCAGGATTTATGGATGGGGAAACGGAATCTGAAACAGTTACTACTACTACATCATCAGCGAAGTTGCCTAATTCATCATACACAAATAATCTATATACATGATCACCCAGCTGGAGCGATATGTCATTAATATCAAATGAAAGCACTTCACCCGACGACCATGGTCCGGAGCTAATTAACCGACCATCGTGTTGTAAATCATAGTAATCAGGGATTGAGCTACTTGGAATCCATTCTAAATGGGCTAACAATGTTCCGGTTTCCTCGGTAACATCACCAAATCCAATAATTGTGGGGTTGGGCGGGGAAACAATTTGAACGGTTAACATACCAGTCGCAAAATTACCTGAGGTGTCGAACACTCGCACGTCAAAGTTGTGCGACCCAATGCCGAGCTTGAGAAAAGCAATATCAAAATTCAGAATTTCTCCATCATTCCAAGTATCGCTCGCTATCAATGTAGCTCCAAAACTCACCTGATACGTATAGGGAAAGAGATCCATTGCAGACCATGAGACTAGGCTAATGCTCGCGCCATAATCAAATGTCGTTGTAGTAGGTAAATTTAATACAGGAGCTGTAGTATCCAAGACGCTAACAAAGACTTCATCCAAGGAAATAGCATTTGAGCTATCAACACCTGAGAGCGAATATAGATATGAATCCAAAGTCGGAGACAGGGATATATCATCTAAAATAAAAGAGAGCTGAGTTAGCCCTTCAGCTAAACCAAATGAGATTATTACATTATCTCTCTCAAGTGTGTATGTTTGGAGATCCGAAATTGTCCAAACGAGGAAATTGTTAACTGTTCCGCTTTCTATGACAACATCTGCCCTCGGACTGATTCCTGCAATCGAGATTGTTCGGGGTGAAAATTCAGGTATAATTCGTTCTGAGGCTGTTTGAGCATTGGGTCCAAAACTCTCAAATTTCGTAGAAGAATTTG
>JACZSS010000242.1 GCA_022574115.1 Candidatus Heimdallarchaeota archaeon
CTACCTTCTATGTTCATGTAATACTGTATTTTTGCTTCATATTCATATACATTCGCTTTAGCTAAAGTCTAAAATGATATCTAAATTTAGTATAAATCTAGAGTAATTTACAAACATTATATTGATAATAGTTATATTATAATATTATTTTGATATATTTGTATTCTATTATTGTATATTTTAGTTACTTATGTGATATTTAAATGACAGAAATAATATTCGTAAAGATTGATCATCGCTTATTGTACATCCATTTCATAAACACCCGCTCAAAAAATTTGAGCGATTTTGATGTGAGCGTAATCGTTAAATTAGGCAATTGAATGTTCTCATAAAGATAATATGTTTGGAAACGCTGGGAACAGATATTGCTTTAAATACTATTTCGTTGCCATTGATGCTGATTCAAGAATTTATTTTTCCGCAAAATTAAGCAAAAAGAAAAAAAGAAACGTATAAGTTCACTGATAATTCAGATTAACACATTAGATGATAAATTAACCAACGGTGAAAACTAACTTGCCTATATGTCGATTTCTTGCCATCTTCTCAATTCCATCACCAAGTCGTTCCATTGACTGAATTGAGTCTAGAACTGGTTTAATTTGACCAGTAAAAATAAACTGCATTGCTTCTACAAACTCTCGATTGTTTGACATATATGAGCCCATGATATACGCCTGCTTGCTATATAAATTTCTAATATGAGTACTACCTAATGTGCCAGTCGTAACACCTATAACTACATGACGTCCACCTTTAGCTAAAATCTGCAGCGATTTTTCCCAGGTCGATTCTCCAACAGGATCAATAGTTATATCGACACCCTGACTGAACTCAAGAATTTTTTTATCCCAATCTAAATCATGTTTGTAATCCAATACAAAATCTGCTCCCAGTTCTTTTACCTGTTGAACCTTCTCAGTCGAGGTAAGGGCAATAACTCGACCTCCCATGACCTTTACCATTTGTATTGCAATTGTCCCTATACCTCCTCCAGCTCCTAAAACCAAAACTAACTCGCCTGGACTTAATCGGGCTTTGCTGACCAGCATGCGATATACCGTAAGCGTAGTTAGGGGAGCCGCTGCTGCTAGTTCAAAACTAAGATTATCAGGAATTTTAAGAACATTATGTGCAGGTACTTTTACATACTCTGCAGCACCTCCCCAAACTCCATATCCCAGTATTTGAAAATCGTTACAAAGACTCTGTTCTCCCTTTCGGCAGGAAAGGCATTCCATGCACGATATTCCAGGATTTACCAATACACGATCATCAATTTTTATGCTACTAACGCCAATTCCCAATTCATGAATTACTCCTGAAAAATCAGTACCCAACACATGGGGACTTGATTTGGAAGAGTTAAGCCACGAATCACGAAGTATTAGATCAACTCGATTAATTGCGAAATTCTTGACTTTTATAATTACCTCTCCTTTACTTGGTTTCGGCTTTTTTACATCTTGGACCGAAATTTCGAGAGAGTCTCTGGTCAATACAGCTGCTTTCACAAAAGTATTCTAGACCTCTGCGTATATTATTTCCATGTATATGACAGATTTATTTAAATGTAAATTAATGCCTTTCACCGCGATTTGAGAATTGATGTGCATCTTTTTAGCGCTGTTGAAACAAAATTAAGCTAGGGAACGACAATGCAATGTTTAGTACTTATAGTATTTGGAACGAAATGAAGGCTCTCGGCGATAATTCGCGCTTTTATTCTTACCATCTAAATTGCATCTACAATACTTTAAACGTAGAAACTCGTGGACTTCAGACATTTTAGTGAGATGATATCATCGTTACTCAATTGAAATATCTCAGTCTAAAAACACTAAATTTCACGTATGAAATTGGAATGCAAAGAAATTCATTTTACACTAAAACTTTGAAAGATAATTTAGTTACAATGGATCAACATTTAGCAATAATTCGATTTAATGAATTTAAATCAGAGTTTAATCTTTAACACTTGATTGAACTCTAGAATACTCTTTCACAAGGTATAAAATATTATTGTTGATAATTTAATTATCAATATGGTAAGCGCGATTCTGTTAGCAATATACTTCTTGTCGATTGGTAGTCACCTCCTCCTGTGGTTTGTGTACGTTCGTCAATATAGATTTGCCTCCCTCATATTCGACTTACTCCCATTTTATCCAATTTTTATTTTTCTCTATCTTATAATCCAATTGGTCATTTTCAATCCTATTGGAAGTTCTTCGAATGCACTTCTACGGCTTAGTGGTATTGTCTATTATATAATCGTGATGTTTCAATTGGTCGTGTTTTACAATTGGGCACGCATCTACTCTATTCGAAACTATGAACTCTTTTTAAACGATATTCGCGATCATTCTAATCTTCGGATTATGAACTGGAATGAGATAGACGGAGATTTATCAGGTAATCCAGAATTGGTTACAATTATTATTCGACATGATGTGGATATTAATCCCTCCAGAACAAAGAAAATGCTTGAATTGGAGAATTCGATGAACATTGATTCGTGTTATTTTTTCAGGGTAAAAGCTACCACCTACAAATTCGATGAAATTCTTCCCTTGATCGAAAATTACAGAAAGTCTAATGAAATTACTTTTGGCTTCCATTATGCAAGTGTCACAAATGCAGGTGGATCACTAGAAAAGGCTCCTTCGGTGTTCAAGCAAGAAGTAACCGAATTTCGAGAGTTCTATAATATAAGATTTGTAGCAGGTCATGGTGACAAAAACAGAAACAGAAGATTAATCACGGAAAACTTAGTCAATTTAGAAGAATTAAACCTAGTCTCTGCATACGACCTCTATAAAACTCATTATATCAGCGAGGCAGGAGGTTTGCGGAAAGTGAGTGAACAATTTGGCTCAACGAATATTAATGCACAGCTGAATCAGATCAAGCATCTTGATAATGGAAGTGTCGTTCAGATTTTGATACATCCTGACTGGTGGTTTAAACATATCTGGATTCGGTAATATTCGAAAGAAGCTATAATTTGAACTAGAATAAAATTAGACAGAATCGCTAGGTAATTAAATTACAAGTAATCAACTTCTAATAGAGAAAGGAGTCACATTCTTGTCATCTGTTGTTAAACTTCTGCGATATTCAAAACGATTTTTATTTGACAGAAAATTCAGAAATCGAATTATAGGTCTGATGGAGCAAAATAGTCAAACCCAACAAAAAACTGAAGTCCTAGACACACCAACATTAGAGGCACTGAGATCAAAAAAGATGTTCTATATTGGAGGTTGTGAACTCTCATTTATGAAAGAATACTTAGACAACAACTTTGGTAGTAATTCATTACTAACCTATGATATAAATGCCTCTCCAAATCCGTTATTTGAAATTCAGGATAGAAAAAGTAAATGGTACAACTTCAATGCTGATATCCTGATAATGTCACACAACCAACAAATTCGTGGATATTTTCAATATCTGCAGCTTGATGAAAATGTCACGAGAGAACTTCAAGATGACCAGCTGAATGAAATTCGAGCTACCTTCAACCAATCGATCGACATCGTACGGGATAACGAATTTACAGGTCCAATTGTCCTATTTACTTATCCTTTGGCATATCGTCCTGCATTGGGGAAATTCGAATACAGGATGCATCAGAAAAACTACTCCGTGATTGAGTTTTATCAACGGCTTCGGTTACTATATTACGAAACTGCTAAGTCTCATCAAGATGTCTATGTGCTTGATACCGACGAAGCTTTCTCTCAAGTTAGCAAAGAGGCTCAAATTAGACGGCTAGATGCTAACGGGATCTATGAACATGTTACCCGCGAGGGCTCGGTTTATTTGGGTGATGAGTTAATTAAGACCATGGCCCTTCATTACAATTTGGGTATTAAGGTAAAGTGTGTTGTAATGGATCTGGACAACACACTGTGGGCAGGTATAATTCAAGATGATGGAATTAGTGGTGTCACAGTTTATGAAAACCGAATTCAAATTCTTCGGATGCTCAGACGAAGGGGGATTCTACTCGCTCTAGCCAGTAAAAATGAACCAGGAGTAGAGCCATTAATAGCTGATCTGCTTGGTGATGATTTCAAAATTTTTTCAGCTACGAGAATAACTTGGAACGACAAGGCTCAATCTCTCCAAGAGATTGCAGATGAACTGAATATTGGAATAGATAGCTTGGCATTTTTTGACGATAATCCATATGAACGAGATATGGTAAGAAATCTACTCCCTCAAGTTAGCGTGTATTCGGATGATGAGCTTCTCGATGCCCTAAATCGCCCTGAATTTGACATGGGTGTCATTACTGAAGTTTCCAAAAAACGCGCCGATATGTATATTGCACAAAGGATTCGGGACAAAGATGAAAAGAAAACGCATCTGACTAAAGAAGAATTTCTCAAATCCATTGGTCTCACTTTGTGGATTAGAGAAGCTAAAGATCGTGATCTTAATCGTGTGGCTGAATTAATCCAACGAACTAATCAGTTGAATGCCACGACAATCAGACATGATCGCAGTAAAATCAATGAATTTCACAAATCTAAACTTCACAAGATCTTTGTATGTAATCTTTGGGATAAATACGGTGAGTACGGCCTTATTGGGGTAACAATTGTCGAGGAAAATCAGAAAATATGGGATATCGATACTCTTCTCTTCTCTTGTAGAGCTATGGGTAAAACCGTCGAAAGGAATACGCTTAGTCATCTGACTCAAGAGGGGAAGAAACATAAAATATCAAGTATAGTGGGTAAATACAAAAAGACGGATAGGAATGAGGGAATTATGAGAGTTTTTGAGGATGCTGAATTCACTGAATCCGGGTCGTCTGACGAAGTATCCAAATGGGTGTTTGATTTAGAAGGGAATGATCCTCTTCAATATTCACCTTGGATTACTATCGGAAAACCTAAAAATTAGTTTTCCAATGAAAATGAACGCATCGAAAAACTTCCCCCCTGAAAGCTTTCGTGAAAATGATTTATACCTTCTCCTGGATTCAAAGAACCTAGGGTAAAATAAACTGGATCGAAGTGTTCAGTGGTCGGAGCTGCCATTTCGAAATTTGGCAACTTGTCCGGGGACGATAAAATATCAGTAATATTGACATTATCCAACTTCTCTTTAATCCAATCATCGCTCTCTCTTGCCCATTTATCAACTGGACTATCATCGGTTAAACTAAGTTTCCCAGCTTGGACCTGTTGAAATACATATGGTAGGTTGTGAGTAAGATTCCCGCTTCCCATTAGAAGGACGTTTTCATCACGAAGTGGCGCTAAAGCTTGACCCATTTTATACACCAAATCTGGAGTTCTAGGAACTGGTATTGACATTTGGATTACTGGAATGTTAGCATCTGGATACATAATTTTTAGGGGTATCCAAGCC
>JACZSS010000243.1 GCA_022574115.1 Candidatus Heimdallarchaeota archaeon
TTATTTATTTCTCCGGAAGCAGAAGTAACTTTCATGGCTTACAATCAGTTAAGAAATGAGGGGTGGATTGACGTCGGCGAGAATGTAGTAATTTTTTCTACAGCAAGTGGTTTTACTATGCCACATCTGTGGTTGGAGTGAGTCGTTATAAACCTTCTAATTTACTTGAGTACCAAGTATAGAGTTAATAAACTAAAAGATTGACAAAAGCCAATGAGTGATCGAGCCCCTATTCGTCGCCTATTGAGTTTTACAAAACCCTACAAACCTCAAATCTTCAAAGCGACCACCTTCTCAATAACAAATAAATTGCTCGACTTGGCGCCACCGTTGCTCATTGGGGCTGCGGTTGACATCGTTGTTAGACGCGAGAACTCGATAATTGGGGGGTTAGGTTTTACTAACTTAAGGTATCAGTTATATTTTCTTGGCTTGTTAACCTTCTTAGTTTGGGCAGGTGAGTCTGTATTTGAATACATGTACAAGATCCAATGGCGAGGTTTAGCTCAAACAGTTCAGCATGAGCTGAGGATCGAGGCTTACGACCATATTCAGCATTTAGAATTGGAGTATTTTGAAGATCGACAGACTGGTGGATTGATGGCGGTATTAAATGACGATATTAATCAACTTGAAAGGTTCTTAGATATCGGTGCCAACGATTTAATTCAGGTAGCGACAACAGTTATTGCAATTGAGATAATGTTTTTCCTAATAAATCCAACAATCGGGTTGCTAGCGATAATTCCAATTCCTCTTATTTTGTTATTTTCAATCAAATTCCAGAAGCGGTTAGAACCCAGATATGCACTCATGCGTGATAAAGTTGGCATCTTAAACGGAAGGCTCTCCAATAATCTCACTGGGATCTCAACCATAAAATCATACACAAATCAAGATTTTGAGAAAGAACGTATAACTGCATCTTCTCTTGAGTACAAGCAAAGTAATGAAGCTGCAATTGCATTGAGTTCGGCTTTTTCTCCTCTAATCCGAATGATTATTGTTGGCGGTTTTCTTGCAATGATGATTGTGGGCGGAATTTATACCTTGGAAGGAACTTTAGAAGTTGCGGCCTACTCCATCATTATCTTCTTAATTCAGCGTTTATTATGGCCCCTAACTCGTTTGGGTGAAACTTTTGATCAGTATCAGCGTGCTATGGCCTCAACAACCCGCGTACTGGATCTGCTGGATACCAAATCCAAAATCATAGATGGGGACACGATCTTAGGAAAAATTGAAGGAGAAATAGAATTTCAAAATGTATCTTTTGCTTACAAGAACCGGATTCATGTACTCAAGGACTTCAGTGTTAAAATATCTAAAGGCGAGAGTATCGCTTTCGTGGGGACAACCGGGTCTGGAAAAACCACACTGATCAAGCTTATCTTGAGATTATATGATCCCACGGATGGTGCAGTCAAAATTGATGGACACGATTTAAGGGATCTTTCTCTTTCATCATTTAGAGAAGGAATTGGTCTGGTTAGCCAAGACGTATTTTTGATAGATGGGACTGTGAAAGAAAATATTGTTTACGGCAAACAGGATGCAACTGAGGAAGAAATTAAAATTGCGGCAAAAATTGCAGAAGTAAGTGATTTTATTAGTACACTTCCTGACAAGTACGATACCATGGTGGGTGAGCGTGGACAAAAATTATCTGGTGGACAGCGACAAAGAATTTCTATTGCCCGTGCGGTGCTCAAAGATCCACCGATACTGATATTTGATGAGGCTACGAGTTCAGTAGATAACGAAACTGAGGCAGCGATTCAGCGATCACTCGAAAAACTAACTCAAAATAGAACAACAATCTTGATTGCCCACCGATTGTCAACAATCCGGAATGTCGATCGGATCTATGTATTAGAAAACGGCAAGATCGTCGAACAAGGAAATCATGATGAACTAGTTGATCAGGATGGTCTTTATGCAAATTTGTGGAAAGTCCAAACTGGTGCGAAGATTGCAGTCAAAGCAAAATAATTACCCAATAAACGTAAGTGTATACATCAAGAAAATTGCGACAGAGCCTACTCCAACTTGTAATATCCAATCCTTTCGGGCCACCTTCTTATTCAGTTCTGGAATCAGATCGGCAATGGCCAAGTATAAGAAATTTCCAGCAGCAATAGGTAAGATGATCTCTACTAGTAAATCACTATCAACAAGTAGGGCAATAATTCCGCCTAATAATGCGGTTAGAGCCGAAATAAAATTCCAGAGAAGTGCATTCCTAACTTTCATTCCACCTTCTACCATCACGGAAAAGTCACCCATCTCCTGTGCTATTTCATGGATGATGATTCCAACTAGGGTAGCTAATCCTAATTCAGTTGAAACTGCAAAAGTAGTAATTATAATTGCTCCATCTACAAAATTGTGTAATCCGTCTCCAAGCAGATTGACATAAACGAATGGCTTGATTATGGATCTGTCTGAAGAAGGTGACTGAGTCTTTTCGTGTTGATCATATAGTTCATCATGCTCCAATGCGTGGTGATGATGCCAATTAACAGCTTTCTCGAGGATAAACGGGATTGAAATACCGATAATAATCAGTGTCGCAAGACTATTTGTAAAACCTGTTCGTTCAACCGCTTCCGGTAAGATATGGTAAAAGGTTGTACCTATTAACGCACCAGTTGCGAACGGAATGAGCATCTGATATAAGTTAGGAAGCGTTTTGCTCTTAGATGCCAGAGTTAGCGCTCCACTGAAGCTAATTAAACTTACAAAAAATATAGCTCCAAACCCCATTATTGCCTCACTGTTTGAAATTACCATTTAATATAGTTTACGATCAATCGTAAAATATTATAAAGATTATTATTTTATCTTCATTAAGTGTAATAATTTAAATGCTGTCGTAACATTAATAAAACTTCAATCACAAGGGAGTTTAAGGATAGTCAAAGCATTGTCGCAATCTAAAGAAGAAGAGGATCTAGCTCATTTGTTTCTGCAATTAGGTGAAAAAGAACAAAAGGTTGTGATCTTTCTTTACGAGTGGGATCGCCCTATTCGAGTAGGCGATATTAGAAGATATGTTGATTTCCCACATTCTACTCTGAATTCAGTAATTAAAAGGTTGAAGGCGAAAAATGTGGTAAACTGGGAAGAATACGGATTGGTGAACTTGGACACCGTTGGAAAAAAGATAGCAGCACATCATTTACAGCACCATATGACTATTCATCATTTCTTTCAAGAATCCCTGGGGCTTTCAGCAGAGGAGGCTCATGCTGAAGGACTAAAATCAGCCGGGATTCTGTCTTGCAAAACCGTTAGGCTCATGAAAGCAAATATTCCGGATCGTGAGCTTGACCGATGTGGGATTATCTACGAGCCACCTCAAAAATAATATAATGTCAAATTAATGATTAACTTCAGGAACAGGAAGTTGTCTAATATTAAAATTCAAGTTAAATTCCAAATGAAAATGAATTTCTTTAATTTCGGTTGATTCAAGGTAGGATTGCTACCAGTTTGAAGTGGGAAAGATTAATTTACGAATGGCTGACAGATAAATCGAATTCTAATCAAAATCTCGAAAGCAAAACGAATTTTGCTAAAACCACCTTCCAAAGTGAGTCTACCAGTCTTAATGCTGTAGGAATCTCTAACCCGAGTCTGAGAAAAAAGGTTCTTGAGGCTCGTACCATGAGCTGTTATTTCCTATCAAAATACAAGAAACATGTGGATAAAACATTGTTCAATCATATTAATTCGGTGTGGATTGATTTGATTGATCACTGGACCTTGTCCGATCATCTTTGTATTGATGCATTCGCTAACCTGGATTTGAACCAAATCTCCTATACCAAGGAAATCAAGAAATGGGTAAAGAATGAAAATTTTTGGAGACGAAGATTAAGTGTCACAATCTATCTAAAACATCTGAGGAAGCATGAATGGGCGGGTTTGTTAGCACTTGAAAATATCGATAAACTAAAGGAAGACACAAACTATTACGTGAGAAAATCTTTTTCTTGGGTACTCAGAGAATCATCAAAAGTAATGAAAGAAAATATCTCTGCGTATCTGATTAATAATGTAGGTTATTTCAACAAAACAGAACTACATGAGGCATCGAAATATTGCGATCAGGGGTTTAAAACAGAATTACTTGATACATATGATCAATTAAAAATAAGTTAAGCCTCCTCAGGACTTTCTCCAAGGTAAGCTGCTAGTACTTGACGATTCTTTTGGACTTCTTCAGGCGTCCCTTGAGCAATTACTTTGCCTTCGGCTAAGACATAGATCTCATCAGAGAATGCCATAATTACATCCATGTTATGTTCGATCAGAAATACTTCAATTCCTTTCTTATCCTTTAATTCTATGATTCGATCAAATATTTTGTTGGCCAGAGTGGGGTTCACCCCTGCGACGGGTTCATCAAGTAATAAAAGCGATGGCTGAGTCATCAACAATCTTCCAATCGCCAACAACTTTTGTTGACCTCCTGACAGCTCCTCCGCTAAATGCTCACTTACTTGACCAATTTCAAGAAAATTCAATATTACCTGTGCTTTTTTGATATTGTATTTTTCCTGTTTCATCCAGAGTCGCTTACCCAAAAACGCCCAAATTACACTTTCGCCAGCTTGTTTTTGAGGCGAAACTAACATATTTTCCAGAACCGTCATCTTGGGAAAATTCCTAGTATGTTGAAAAGTGCGAACCATTCCTTTCCTTGCAATAATGGAAGGTTCCAGGTTGGCAATGTCGTCCGTTTTGAAAGTCACTGAGGCATCACCCTTCTCAAATTGAAGAAAGCCCGTAACTACGTTGTAAAAAGTTGATTTTCCTGACCCATTAGGACCAATTAAGGAGGTCAATTTTCCTCTCTCTACCGCAACCGTTACACCTTCCAGTGCCTTTACTCCTCCGAAATATTTATGGACATTTTCCGTTGATAGTACATATTTTGTTTTAGTCATCTATAGCCAGTCCTCCGTTTCCAATTGAGTCCCACTTAAGGTAATTAGTGCTGCTAGTAGCTTGTCGTCCTCGGCGCGTTCCTCATCAGTATATGCTAGAATATCGTAATACCGTTGATTGTTGTATTTTTTTTCTGGAATTATTCCCGCTGGCGCATAAATGAGAAAGATCACCAAAATTGTACCGGCTAAAACTAGTCCGACATTAATAGGGTCGATTCTAGAACCATCGGGATAAGTCAAAGTATCCCAAAGCTTGGCATCTAGCACAAATGTACCTTTTGTGACTCGCTCAAGTAAGACCATGATAGTGGCGCCAAAGATTGCACCTTTGTTATTTCCTGTACCCCCTATAATTAAGTAAATATATAATTGAAAAGTCAACAGAGGAACATAGGATTGCGAATTAGCCTGTATCGGAGTAAGTGCCA
>JACZSS010000244.1 GCA_022574115.1 Candidatus Heimdallarchaeota archaeon
CTGCCTGACGACAAGAAGGAACGATTTAACGACATTCAGGGATTAATAGAATCAACTTACTTTAAATTCAAAACCCAAGTTCAGCAAATTGCCTTGAATACAGATTGCGACTGTAATGCGTGTATTCTCATTCCAAGCCTCGATCTCAAATTTTTTCTGCATTATGGACCTTATATTGTCCAAGATATAGCTGGAATAAAGGAATTAGTGGGATCTGATGTAAATCTGATTCATCGACTGACAAAAAACAGAATCACTAAACTTACTGGTTGGAAAGCCTATGCGTTATATACGGAAGACTCGTTTCCGGAAAACTATTCGAAAAAGGAAGACATGTATGTCCATCACGAATCATACGAGTATCTGGGAGATGTAGTAACCTATAACCTAAATTTGCGTGACTGGTTTAAGAATACTCAAGAAGCAAACAAACGATTCATATCAGAGGAGGAAGCAGATTTAGTCATCACGGTAGAGTATGATCATCCGCCAGATGTCCTATTTGAATGGTTAACAAATAATGAGAAGAGGAATCAACTTGGAGATAGATTTGTTTGGACAAGTGCATACAGACCCAATGGATCTGATGGAGTGGGCGCCAGAAATCACTGTGCCCATGATGGCACAACAACCCGTGAAACAGTTCTCGATTGGTCGAAACCAGATTATTACACAGTTGAATCAATAGATGATTTGGAGAAAGAAACATTATTTGATGGAATTTTTACATTTCAATTCATCCCAACTGAAAACGGGACAAGATTCCAACAAAATATTAAATTTACATTTGACGCGCCCAAGGAAGAACGTGACGAGTTTATCAGCTTTTTTGGCCCTGCAGTTACGCAAACTCATCAAGAGCTCAATGAGACAATAAAAAAAATTCTTGCCTCAGGGTCTTAGATAACTAACTATATACAAAACGGCTGATCGGTCGGATCAGTGGATCTATCAGAGATAAAGAACATCTTTTTTGACCTAGATGCAACTCTGTTGGGCCTGCCAGATGAAAAATTGGTCTCCGAATATCCCAAGCTCATTGTTAAGCACTTCACCGATGTTTTAGAACCCAAAACCTTTTTCGAATATTTCTGGAAAGGGACAAATGACATGCTCAAACACTCGGACTATGGTACAAATGTTTTAACAACTTTCATGAATTCATTCTTGAAATCCTCAGGAATGGAGTTTGAGGATGTCTATGAGAGATTCGAGAATTTTTACAAAACAGATTTTGATCAGGTAAGAATTCATGTTGAGGAGCTTCCAATTGTGCCAAAGCTGATTTCAAAGTTGAAAAAAATGCATATTAGATTGTTTCTCGCTACTAATCCAGTCTTTCCTGAATTGGCCACTAGGAAACGTGTTAGCTGGGCGAAATTGGATTATGATGCAGATTTTGAATTTTGCACCAATGCACAAAATTGGAATTCGGTCAAGCCGGATCTACGTTATTTCAACGACCTCTTGACCAGATTCAACCTTGCAGCAAGAACTACCTTAATGGTTGGGAACGATTACATAACTGACGGATCTGCTTCAAAAGTTGGAATCAAAACGTGGATTACAACAGAGTATACCTCAAATTATGAGATGAAAGATCTAGTGAACATTGATTTTGAGGGGTCACTAGAAGACCTATTCGAAATTTTTGATTGAACCTGTTTCAAATTGATTTTTCAGCAGAATCACTGCAAACTGGTCAAAATTAATGTTTCAAGAGTTGTGATCTCATTGGATATGTTAGCATACTTGCAAGAGAATCAACAACGGTTTAATGGGTTAAATTTCAGAATTGGAATGAATGCCGGACCAGTTGTCGCAGGTGTTGTGGGCACACATTATTTTGATTTCGATTTATGGTGTGATGCTGTAAATGTTGCAAGTAGGATGGAAAGTCATGGTGTTTCAGGTCGAATCCAATTAACTTCAACAATCTACGAACGGTTACATCAATTTATTCAAGAAGACCGAGGCCAGATTGGAATTAAAGGTAAGGGAGAGATGAATACATGGTTCTTGGTCAACCGGAAACCCACAAATTAACTTAGAATGGCTCCAGAGGTTTCCCTTGCTTTATCACATTTTGAATATTGGAGCGGTCATTTAATTTACTAATATCATCAAGTGGATTTTCATTAAAGATGACCAAGTCTGCGTCGAATCCTTCTCGTAGTAATCCCGATTGTGGTCCTCGCTTTCCCAAAGTTTGAGGTCCCATCATTGTCCCGGCCGAGATGGCTTGGAGAGGAGACATTCCGGCATCAACAAAATATTGTAACTCCCTCAAATTATCCCCATACTGATAGATTGGATGGTATGGTCCAGTAATGATAATATCGGTTCCCATGGCGATTTTGACACCACGGTTAATTGCCATGCTCAACATTTTCGTGTGAGTTTTAAGAATTAATTGTCCTTTTCGATATCCATACTCGGGAGTGTTTTCCTTGGCCTCGGGAGTCCCGAAAAGACCTTTGTAGGTGTAAACAGTTGGTACTAGAATAGCATCTTTCTCGATCATTAAATCACATAAATCCTCATCAATATAAGTTCCATGTTCGATAGTTTTAACTCCAGCCTCAAGTGCCACTTTCATTCCTCTCGGACCGTAACAATGTGCGGCAACTGCAAGATCTGCTCTAGCTGCTTCATCCATTATTGCTCGCTGTTCTTCAGCGGAATATTGTTGCGTGAGAGGAGGATCAATTTCAGACATTACACCACCGGAAGCGGCAAATTTGATGATCTCAGCCCCAGCCCGAATATGAGTTCTGACTAATTTCGTGACTTCTGCTACACCGTCGGCAATTGGATTAGTCACCCGATGTCGTTGGGCAAAGTAATCAAATACTTCTGATGGGAGGGAATGTGCATCGCCGTGACCAGCGGTCATTGAAATCATAGAACCAGCGGCGTAAATGCGGGGACCAATGATAGTTCCCTCGGTTATGGAATTTTTTAGATTTATACCAAAACCACCTACTTCACGAACACTTGTCACACCTGCTCTGAGGGTTTGTTCAGTATCCCATGCGCATCTCATGATTTTTACTAGAGGATCAAGAAAACGTTCTTCGTAATCAAATTTTGTTAGGCCAAAATAATGGGCGTGACAATCCCAAAATCCAGGAGTTATCGCCGGAACTTGCAAATTCTGACCTGCGGATGGAGCATGTTCGGATTCGCCTGCATATTTGATCGTTGAGTTTTCAATTACCACTGAACCGTTTTTGATAATCTCACCATCACCCACAATTAACAAATCAGCATCGATGCGTATATTAGACACAATTAACTCTCAAGAAAAATACATTGAAAGGATTGTGGGGGTTGAGTACTTTTTAGTCAAGACAACAAATATCAAAACTGAAGTTAATATTCGACACGCTTCAATTCGTCCTCGTATGCCTTTTGGTCAAAGTGTTCTGACATTTCAATGTCGGGCATCACATCATCGATGCCGCTTTGATCAATTGCCGCGAAGACGTCGTCAGATCCGTAAGAAATCCGGTACTTGGTAGCAAAATGATCCAAAATTGACTGAATATCCCGTTTGAGAATTGGAAGGGCGGCTCTCTTTCTTATTTTTTCTGGCGTGTCAAATTTAGAATGATAACGTTCGGATTGCAAGACGTCGATGATATAGATTTTTTCCATGTGAAATATCAAGTTATGCTCCGAAAAATCACCATGCACCATCTCAGCTTTATTAAACATCATATCTAGTTGGTCTAGGATTTCGTCCAAAGTTTCAATTGGATCAAATCCCAATTGGTCAAGTTTCACATTTCTAAGGAGAGGGCTGGGACCTCGTTTGTTACCCAGAAATTCCATAAAATACATGAATTCTTTTCTCATAACAGGGTGAGGTACGCGTACTCCATGATCTGCTAACCAAACTAAATTTTCGTATTCTTTGGTGCATAGCCTCTCTGCAATTTCTAATTTTCCGGTATCAGAAAGATGAGATCGGCTATGGAGTGAATTGAAATTGTGACTTGCTGTATGTATGCGAAACATTTTCATTGCTAGAAGTTTGTTTCTGTGATCCTTCATCCAGTAAACGTTAGCTTCTTTTCCCTGTCCTACTAATCCAAAGAATTTCTTGGCTAATCCTTCTTCAAGCAGGAACTCACCAACTTCATCAGTGGTGAATTCGCTAATACCCTCACGATGTTCACCATGAGTAGAAGCCCTTCTATCATCTCGAAAGGTAGTATCATCTGACTTTGTATTTTTACTGCGTAACTTTCTTGCAGTACGCAGCTCATTATAGATTTTTTCTTTCACCGTTTTTACACCGATAGGATGTATTTCCAAAAAATTTAATCTTTGTAGTTGAGCTATCCATTCACGCAATTATTTAATTAAACGACATTCTACAGTTAGAATATTTGATAATTAGGTATTTGACTTGGAATCTCAACTAAAACTATTACGATCATCTCTTCAGCAAATACCTCCTTCAAAGACTCAATTCTATTTATATTTTATAAGCCTTGTTGCGATTTTAGCCTGATTAAGCACAAAAACAAAGACAGGAACTATCCGAATTTAGATCCTAATAGGATTCAGCCAGCCTCTAGGTGTGGCAATGAAATGATAATTGTTTGTAATCTCTTCATTGAAGACAAAATATTTGCTCCGGTTAGAGGTAACCCAAAGATTCACCTTAACTTCGAATTTGCTCTTATTTCGCGATGAAACATGAAGATTAATTGTCCTCTTTTCCATAGGGGCCAGGGTTTCTGGGATGCCTAGCTCAGTCGGTGATACAGATAAAATCGCCTGATCTTCCCTGATTTCAAAGGCTCTGTCAATTGTATGAATTTCGTGATTTTCTTGGAAGTCATTCAACGGCACTGATTTATTGATCGCCCAAGCGGGATTTTTTTCCTACATGACTCGGTAAACTCTGTCACTCAACGAGTAAATGTCTTTTTGGGCTTTTGATTGATAGGCTACCGGATCAAATAAAATGATGTCAAGACCTTGAGAAAAGGTATTCTCAGGCATTTTCTTCAAGGAGCTGAAGAATTCGACATTTTCGACAAACAAAAACGCGGGACGAATGAAGGAGATCGATCAGGAATTTGTCTCACCGGTTCGAAATGGGGGACCGTCTCGTCGACGATACTGGGACTCACAGAAGATTCTACAGAGGCATTTTACTGGCATGCTCCCGGCCCGCCGGCTGACACTCCCTATGATGATTACTCTGAGATGCTCCGAGAACTATTAAAAGCGTTCTGATAAAACCGGCGTGCGAGGGGCGTCAGCCCTCTGTTGGAAGCACCGGCAGGCTCGCGCGACTCGACTGACTTCGACGAGCCCAGTCGAGTCGAACTCGCCGAATTCTGAG
>JACZSS010000245.1 GCA_022574115.1 Candidatus Heimdallarchaeota archaeon
CTCACTAAGACAAAATCCAAGTTGTGATAAGAATGAAGCTCCCCCGTCTTGTTGTTTTCAGGAAAATATTGTCCGAAATTAAAGGACCCATTGCTGGAATAATCGGGCTCGTAATTGTTGGGACTTTTGCGTTAGACTATGTTGAGCCCGAATTTGATGTATGGGAAGCCCTATATTGTCTGATTGTAACTTTATCAGCGGTTGGTTTTGGTGATGTAGAGGTTGAAACACGAGAAGGAAGATTGGTTACGTCATTAGTCATTGTATTTGGTATCATCATGGTCTCTCTATTTGCAAGTTCAATTGGAAATCGAGTTATCCAAAATATGTTGAATCATGATTTTCGATATGAGCAAGTAATCAAAAACTATAGTGATCATATCATTGTGGCTGGATATGGCGACATCGGTAGGCGCATTGTTGAATACTTGCAAGGATAGAATGTTGAGATAGTCGTGGTTGATATTAACGAGACAAAAGTAGAAGTGTCTCGAGAGGATAATATCGCTGCATTAACTGGTGATATATCGAATCCTAGAGAAATGCAAAAACTTAATATGAAAAAAGCTGCAGGTCTTATATTAGCCATTAATAATGCAAATGTAACATTGTTTGCAGCTCAGGCTGCAAAAGTGGTAAATCCGGATATTTGGGTTATTGCTGAGAAGAGCATACACTTTGATCAAGACATTTACCGATCAGTTGATATTTCAGAGGCTGTCGATCGATTTTCTGCGACTAAAACAAAGATACGAGGAATTCTTTGGGGTCTAGAAATCGAACATTTTGATTTTTCTATGAAAGATGGGATTTCGTTTTTCCAAGTGCCCTATTTAAACGGTACAGAATTGGATAAACTCAACGAGCTAGATTTTCAAGTATTGGGATCTATTCAAAATAATTTCTTTCAAAAATATGACAAGAAAACAGGCATTCAGAAGGCAGATTATCTACTTGTAGCAGGACATTCTTCCAAAACCGGTGAACTTACAACAACATTAAGATCCTTTCTACCACCAGATGAAGACGGCGTGCTTACAGCAATGCTCGTAGGGTACGGAGACTATTCCGCAACTATCCTCCGTCCAATAATTACGAATTCCGATGCAGTAATTGTGATCGATACTAATGAAGAGAAACGAAAGCTAGCCAAGAAAGTAGGTGGGGTAAAAGTCGAGGTCCGTGCTGGACCATCTCAGGAACAATTAAAGAAAACTGATATTATACTCTTGACTAGCAGATCGGCAGGCAGTATGTTGGCCTTAGGTCTTCGAGCAAAAAGTCTCAATCCCAAAGTAAAAGTATATGCTAGAGCAACAATTTCCGAACATACCCCCATATTTGAAAATGCAGGAGCTGATTTCGTGTTTTCGCCAGAAGTTGATTGTGCAATGAAATTATCCAGTATTGTGATAAATAAGGTTTTTCAGACCCAATCAGTACCATTTGCAAATGGTCAATTGCTATTCCACACCGGTGGCGTGAAAATAAAAAATGTCAAGAAAAATAATGTTCTCGCGGTTTACAAATCGAAAAAAAGCAAGACAGAGTATTTTGGTAGAAAATCGAAAAACAAAGAGGATACTGTTCTGGAATTTGTGACTTTCAGAAAACATAACGAAATTCTCAAACGGATAGACAAATTCTTGACCCGGTAAGATAGGTGTTACCACTTCTAACACGCGTCTTAAATATACGCAGAAAATATTTTCTTAATGTTTGATCTGGATACATTTAAACAGGCTGAAAAGAGAATTCGTGCCACTGTTGGTAAATCACCTCTTGTTAAATCCGCTTGGTTGTCCAAAGAACTAGATGCCGAAGTATATCTGAAACTTGAATGTATGCAACCCGGGAGATCATTTAAGATCAGAGGAGCTACAAACGCCCTTCTTTCAGCAGATACGATGCCAAAAAAAGTAATAACTGCCAGTGGAGGAAATCATGGATTAGGTGTTGCGATTGCGTCAAAACGAGCTGGTATTCCCTCGCTGATTGTGCTACCCACATCTACTCCTTCTCATAGAGTCGATTTGTTAAGGGATCTAGGAGCCGACGTTCTATTATACGGTGTAGCATATGATGAAGCCAACGAACATGCGAAAATACTAGCAAAAGAATCTGATACGCTTTATATTCATGCATTTGCAGACGATGAGGTGATAGTTGGCCAAGGTACTATTTCGTTGGAATTGGTTAATGAACTTGGCTCATTTGATATTCTGGTTGCATCAATTGGTGGCGGAGGATTGCTTTCAGGCATTACTTTGGGTCTTAAGGCACAGGGATTAGTAAACTCCATTGAGATCATAGCCGTCGAAACCGAAGGTGCAAATTGTTTTGCTGCATCTCTTGCGGAGGATAGAGTTGTCGAGCTCAAAGCTATTACATCGATTGCAAAAACATTAGGCGCAAAGGCAACCAGCCAATTCAATTTTGAAACTTTAAAAGAACTGGTAAACGAATCAGTTGTCGTAACCGATAAGGAGGCCGTTGAAGCCTTAAATTTATTTTTGGATCACGAGAAGATATTAGTGGAACCAGCTACTTCATGTATCTTTGCCGCAGCACTAAAAGACAAGGAAAAATTCCGAGGAAAAAAAGTAGTGTTTATTGTTTGTGGAAGTAATGTAACTCTTGATGAATTTAGGCTGTGGAACCAGGAGTTTCTCAATGAATGATAATTAATATATTCTGAGTTCGAAGCAAAGAAATAACCTCACATCACGTGCCTCACAATGAATGCAAAAGAAGAACTTGAACCAGTATTGCGAGAATTATTACATGCTATCCGCTCGGGGGATGCTGAGAAATATACACAAATGTCAAGTCCCGAGTTAACTTGTTTTGAACCAGAAACTCAGGGATCAAGAGTTGATGGACTGGACTTTCATTTGTTTTTCATGAACAATCAAAATCCCAGTAATTTTTACTTCGAGATCGTAAATCCGGTTTATCGAATCGAGGGCAACCTCGGATATGCTGTTTATACTCTGATCGATAATCGTGTTTCAGATACAGGATTTGATCTCAAGCAGGTAAATGAAACTAGAATATTTGAAAAATTGAACGGGAAATGGATTATGATCCACTTCCATAGATCACATACCAATTAACTGATAAGAGTTTTAACGACTGATTTTTTTTTCTTGTGATGTTTGAGTGTCACGATGGATAGTAACCCAATGATCGAAAGATACGTCACAAATCCGGGAGTACCAGCATCTTGAGCGGTGCTCACGAACTGTACTTCAGTTGACCCCGCGCCAGTTGCAGTAACTGTTTGAACAATACCTGCATCTGCGACGTATGAACTCTGGGTAGCTTGAACTGTCGTTGGACCTGCGAAGCTTTCTGAAGTCGAGATATCATCGGAGACAGTTCCCATGTCCTCGGGTTCCGCGGGTTCCTGTAGAACAATGATTAATGCCGTGTAATTTGGTACAACAATTCCGTATTCTAGTGCAATTTCGAGTACAAAGGCTGGTAAGGTATCAATTCCTATTTTCCTCTCAATTAATTGCAGCAGATATGAAATCGTGTTATGTGCCCACAACAATTCGACCTGTGGTTTATCAGTATCCGCTTGTGAAACGGAGTTAACATATGAATCAATTCCGGTTGAATAGGTAATTGTCGTCGAAATTGTTAACTCTCCTGTGAATTTGCCAGTTTGAATAATCTCCGAACCATTAAATACAGCTCCTGCTATCGCACTTGAACCTGGATAGACATTATAAGCATTGACCATACTCATACTTACACCCAAGGCAACAGGTATAGCAAATCTGTCATAAAAAGAAGTCATTGCTTCAACTACATTATCTGTATCATGTATGACAATAAACTCCCCATTATTCTGATAAGCCAGATCCTTCATTAGTTGTTCATCTGCATTATCTCCTAGGGCAATTGAATAGATTAAAGCAGCTTCTGAATTCTTACTCGCAATATTTGCCGCAATTTGGGAAGCAGGCAGTCCGGTATTCGGAAGTCCATCAGATAAAAGTACAATCACTCTCACAGTCTCGCTCCCCCTCAAACTTTCGATTGCGTCTTCTAAGGGGTCATTAATGTTTGTTGAACCCGATGGAACCAGGATGTCAACATAATCAACCGCAATGTCAATATTGGTCGTAGTTGCTTGACGAGTCTCGGCCCATAAACTATTTGAAAAATCATTAAAGGAAATCACGTTGAAGAGATCATTGGAATTTAAGGTTTCCATCATGGTGATAAATGCAGATTGAGATCTTGACATTCTATTCTCGGCACTCATCGATCCAGATCGATCGATCACAAAAATATATTCTCTTGGTTGAATTGGATGTTCCACACTAACTTCTGGGGCGAACAGATAGGCAAAATAATTATCCTCTCCATTCGTGTGGGTGAGAAGTGTCCCACCTACTGGTAAAGTGCTTAACGTATAAGTAATTGAAATCTCATCTAAAACGGACACCAATGTGGGTGCAAACCGTAAATTCTTGCCATTGTTGATATTAGATCTTTCCTCGTCCAAACCGTTTAGCCTGGCTTTATTGACACTCGCAAAAGAATTAATAACGTCAATATTTAGTGAAAATAAGACTGAACCCGATGGTAGATTTTCCAAGAGGATGAGTTCATACGTACCCAAAAGGCGAGTGAGAAATCCTTCAGTGTAAAAATCTAGGAATAGTATTGTTCGGGCAAGAACATTGATCTCCGCATAATACCCCCCATTGACTGCTGTGACTAAAACTGCACTCTTGTTTGCCTCAACCGCGTCTTCAAACTCTTCCAGGGCCTGTTGCATCTCCTCAGGTGTCATGGCGTCCATGGCCTCCTGAAGTTTTTCCATCGCCTTTCGCATTTCATCGGTCATGACTTCCTTAAGAAGACGCGCGATTTCATTCATCTTCTGAGTCAACTCCAGGGCCGAAAGCCGATTTTGTGCAAGCTTGTCGGCTTCCTTCTCTATGTCTTCGGCCCACTTCTTCAGCTGATCTGAAAGCTGTTGCTGGCTCGACAGCGCCTGCTCTAACTGCTGCCGGTTTTCCCACTCCACTTTCTTTTTTCCCACCAGCTGACGCGACATTTCCCTGAGATCTTCGGCCAGTCTTCTCTGCTCACGAACCGCATCGCTGAGCTGGTCTGTTCGTCGACCCTGATCGCGCTCTGTTTCGGCAATGATTTCATCCAGGGTGGGAAAGCGCAGCACGTAGGTTTTGGTCTCGGCCCAGTTGGGTTCGGGCACATGGTTGTCGTACACTCGTGCTTTGTACATGACCCGGTCGCCAGGAAAGAGACGCAGGTCGAAGAGCGACCAGGTGTATTCGAATACACCCTCTTTTCCAAAACCTGCTG
>JACZSS010000246.1 GCA_022574115.1 Candidatus Heimdallarchaeota archaeon
AGAACTTTAAATTGTAACAGTTGAGCTTAGCGTGTGAAAAATTACATCGATGTAGATGAGCATAATTTAGCTATTCAAAATATGCTGAAACACGTAGATTTTGAAGATAAGCAAGTACTAGATATTGGATGTGGTGATGGCAGAATGAGTTTTAAGATAGCTCAATATGCTAAATCAGTGATTGGTATTGATCCAGATGTTGAAGAAATCAAGTTGGCAGAGGAAAGCCAGAAAACTGAAAATATGATGAATCTCAAATTTCACGCTGGGACTCTTGAGGATATGGATTTTGGAGACAATACATTTGATATCATCGTCTTTTCTTTATCATTATGTTGCATAGCTAACACTGATAACCCATTTAGAGACAAATTAGAGCTGATCCATGACGTGTGGAAACTCCTCAAACCAAGTGGAATATTGGTGAATCAATTGTATAACATGAGATTTGATTTCAATAATCCTGGTTCAATGATTTGGTATCTTCTAAGTGGTGAAGACATACATCTGTCCACTTATGTAAGAGCAGAACGATCAACTGCTGCACTGAAATATGCCACATTGGTCGAGAATAAATTCAAATTTATAGCAGAGGAAGTATATCCAATTGATTGGTACTTGAATGGAAGAGAGGGAGCAATCAATGAATTTGTTGGATTGGAAGAATATGAAAAATTAGATGGGGAAACTAAATTAAAAATCGATGAAGTAATTAATAAATGCATCACTAAAAATGGAGATCTACTTGAGAAGGGAGATGATGTGCTTACGATTGTACAAAAGATTGAGTAGAACTAATGAAGTTTCGATCAGTACTCGATATTATTCAATTGAACTGTTAATAACCTGAGTTTCAGCAAGGTTTTTTCTCCTCAAATGATATACTAAAATCAAAATTGGAGGTAAATTGTTTGTCGGTCGATTCAATTATTATCTGTCGAATACCTCAGTTGCGGCTCGTGCAAATGCGAATTATTGGTAATCCAAGTTGATAAATAGATTTTACTATTTCGTCCTTCGCCTTCTTTGCGCAGTATTTGGCGATCAACGAGCCTTTTAATTACCCGGTGAACTTTCATTCTTGACAAATTGCATAAGCTTGCAATTTCAAACTGATAAGCACCGTTGTCAAATTTCTTTATTGAATTCATGAGATTTACTTCGTCTTCACTTGAGGTATACTTTACAATATCAAGGACGGACAGCCTCTCGTCTAATATCGTATCCTCGGGTCGATTTATTATTTCTGGGTAAAAATAATGGGACCTAATTAATCCCATCAATCCGCCCCATGAAAGTGATGAAACCAGAATCTGAACATCCAAAGTAAAAAAAGCGTGTGAATGTTCGATGGACAACCGGCTTTCCAGTCCAGATATGTCCCACATAATATGTAATAATGAACCTATTGCTAAAAACCCAAGAATCGGAATTGCCATCAGGTTTAACTGTGTACGAGTTAGTATGAATAAGCCAATCTCGATAATCTAATGAATGTTCCGATTGCATCTCATTTATCCAATCTAATCAGGAACTAGTAAATTGAGATAAATAAAGTATCTGCAGATCAAAATTTAATGTTATAAAATATTTAGTGATACGATAGTAACGATTAATCAAAAATAACTTGTTGCGATTGTTTCACTCAAATCTTATTAAACTGCAGGAAAATTGAGTATTTGGTTATGTCACTTACTATTAAACCGAACTCGATTGAGGGGGGAAATTTTCATGTCTGATAAGGAGGAAATTCTCATGTCTCAAACTCAAGTCGAATCAGATCAATCAAGTAGAATAGTTTGGCAACACTTCTTTGGTTTAGCCATAATATTATCATTTGTTCCAACAATGTTTGAGTTTGAATATTCATTGGCTTTTGAATATCTAACGCATAAGACGTTGCATATTTTAGGAGGAATAATGTTTACCGGAAATATGTTAGTTAGCGCCGTTTGGATGTTTTTCGCAAGGAAAACAAAAGATAAAAATGTCATCCTTTTTACTTCAAAGACAAGCGAAATGCTTGATCGCTATGTGGCTGCTCCAGGTATTGTGTTAATTCTATTCAATGGGATATTGATGGCGAGCCTATTTGGGGGTGCTTGGGAAACCCAATGGCTAAGTGAAGTAGTTGCTAGATTCGTCATAGTTACCGGAATTTGGATACTTTACTTGGTGCCAAAGCAGAAGGCTATTACGAAAGGAGTCCAAGCCGCAGTGGATAATAATACAGATTTACCTGAAACATTCCTATCCGATTCCAAAAGATGGATAATATGGAGTTCAGTTGTCGTCTTCTTTCTATTCTGGACTGTTCAGATTATGATTACCAAGCCTACGGGCGAATTCTAAGTATAAGATCGATAAAAATTCTAAAAGCGTGGAATATACCATTTAATTAGGTTTGTTACAAATTATTATCTACAGATTGTAAATGCTACGTTCTCAAAATTTGTAATAACTCTCGTTCTTTTTTCTTGGTTATATTTCTCATACTCCTCAATCGTCTCACAAGTTTGAAAAAATTATTATGAGTTATAACTTGATTTAGAACTAAGTAACCTAAGTAATCTCCAAGTTGTATAATATTTAATCCTCTTTTCGTGCCCTCGGCAATCATCGGATGATCCTCTGTTACAATCAGGTATTTCTTTTTTGCAGAAATTTCTAACAAAGATGCATCTGCATCATCGAGACCGAATTCATGATAACTTTGAAAGTCTGAATCACTTTGTGGAAGAATAATAACTCGGTCTAATATTCCACCGTATTCTGGGAATCGATATTCAAATTCCTTTTTCACCTCACGAGTGACAAAAATATCAGAGTCTAACAAAAGAGAATTTAGACTTAAGATCCCTGTTTCACTAAATCTTATTATTTTATACCAAGAGAAAGTATCAATTCCAATCAACACATTTTATTCTAACCCAATTTTTATAAATTTTCGTTATAAATAATAACTATGAATCAAATTACATTTAAAATTTCAGAAAATGACCATGAATTTCTTAGTTGGTACAGTGGTATCACTGCACGTTCAAAAAGCAGTATCTACCGGGATGTGACCCTCAAGGAGTTTACATCTTGGAAAATCTCGATTCTCCTAGAAGAATATGCCAAAGGTGTGATTGGGTTTAAGCAGCTGTGTAGATTAGGAAATCTTTCTTTTCAGGAAGCTAGTCTCTTATTAGAAAAAAAGAAGATCGATCCCCCTATTTCCAGAATTATGGATGAATATACTTCGTCTGTTGCAGAAAAATTAAACCAAAAATAAATGGCAGATTCCTCTGCTTTCACATTTACTTAACGTCCTAAAAGCCTTGTAACAAAAATTCTACGAATTTATTACTTAAAGTCCATTGTCCGTCCAAATCTTGTACAATTACATCCTCACCTTCTAATTTTGATAATAAACGAGTAACTTGAACTGGTGGAATTGCCTGAAGAGCGACCTGGATATTTTCTAGATCTGTTGGTTCTAGATTTTTGATAACTAAAAGTAAAGCAAATTCAGGTATTTTCATCATTTCATCCATTGAGAGATCATATGAGTGGATCCTACCTCCTCTGAACACAGCAGAGATGAATTGACGCTCAAATTTGGATTCCCTATCAATTTTTCTTCGTAATAACTCAATATCCGCTTTACGACTAACATCTCCCCTTGATGATACAATCTCAAGCAAATTCTCCTTGACTTTTTCAGAAATGGTCCATTGATAATCGTTAGTTTGTAGGATGAGACTATCAGCTTGGAGATTTGACAGAACTAACGATAATGTCTCTATGTCAGTCATCCCTTGAATTCTGTTAAGTGAAATCGGATGTTCCTTTATGATAATCTTTAGGACACCATATTCCGGTACTTGCAGAAGTGCTGTTTCAGTAGAAATGTCTGCTTGAATATATCCCTGTTCTTTCAGAATATCAATAATTGGACTACTAATCACTGGCTTATCCCCTTTTTGATTAATTTTCACCTCTTCGATTTCAGTTAAAAAATCTTTAATCTTCCCATCTAATGCATCATCAAATAAATTATCAAGATCCATTTGGGGTTTCTGTTTCTTTGTCTTTTTTTTCTCAAATGAGATTACATTCTTTTTTCTTCTTCGAAGCAGGTCGGACATAATTTTGGATTTGTCTTTAGTTTTGACTATATCATCGGACAAGGGTTTCACGGTCTCCTCCTGTTTCGAAACAATTTCATCCTGGTCTGACTTTTCTTCCTCCATTTCAAATTCTTTAGTGAAGATAAGGATAAAAGTCCATATTCCAGATTTTGATAAATTACTACTAATCAGTTGAATAAACATCCAATAAGATGATAGCTGAGTTAGATCGTTCGGAGGTTCTCTGGAGTAGCGAAAAAATGAAGTGATTATCATGTAAACCTAACAAAATAACGCACCATATAATAAAATCATCGATCCATTAATCTCTCCTCCGGTGAATTACTAACTCAATAATTTCCATTATTGGATAATACAATTATTGTAGTTAAATATGGTTGATTGTTCTAAATATATCTGGTTCGACGGAAATCTAATGAATTTCTTTGTTCTGTCAATTAAGACGGAACAGGCCTTCATGTCAAAAATGCGATTTGATGTATCCTGATTAAAAATGTAAATCGAAAATTTGAAAGATGTCATTTCAGACATTAATCTTACAAAATTATTAAATTAAGAAACAATCTATAATTTTATGTCAACAGATATGATGGATTCTGGAAATAAAATTGATATTAGAAGGTTAGCCGAAATTCCTACGTTTTTCGATGCTAAATTAAGTAATGATGAGGATAAGCTTTCATTCTACTGGAACAAAACTGGAAGATTGGAATTTTATGTATTGGATCTACAATCGAAAGATGTTGCACAGGTCTCAAATGGTGAATTTCCAGATGATCTCAAGGCTAGTTACATTTGGTCTAAAGACGATCAGGCCATCATTTTTGCAAAGGATAAAGGTGGAGACGAAAATTATTCTATTTACTCATTCAACTTAAAATCTAAAGAACTAAATCAGTTGACAGATACACCAAAATTTCAAGAATACATTTATGATACATCTCAAGATGGTGAAACTCTTGTGTTTACAAGTAACCGCAATGGTCCAATCAATATATATACAATGAATAGAGATGGGACTAATGTTAAGCAATTAACAGCCCATGAACGATCAATTTGGATTTTCTTGTCCCAGGTCAAAATGTCACCAGATGGAAAATACATCGCCTATACAACAAATGAAGAAGCTGATCCTAAAAACCAAGACATTTACCTGACAG
>JACZSS010000247.1 GCA_022574115.1 Candidatus Heimdallarchaeota archaeon
CTTTTGGAGATGTGACGTCGACTTTGTTGTTCATCGTAAAATAATTTTCGAACGCGGTCTAAATCTTGACTCTCAATCTCAGGAGTAAGAAATTCAAGTATTCGTAAATCCAGATCGAATATTGTATCCTGTAAATCTTGATAGTGCGATTTGATTGACGAATTGCTGAATTCTGGCTGGTGAGTGTATTCATTTACCTCTTCGATGAGTTTGTGAAGAATGATGTAATCTTGTTTGCTGTAGTAGTTTTGGCCTTTAAGAGTATTTATTTTGCTGCTGAGTCTATCAACTAGTGATGTAAATCTTGTATCGAAGATTTTCTGCCTAGCTCCTTTACTCGTTTTAAGAGGTCGTTTTGATGAAGTTGTAGGTGCTTGAGTACGAGTCTGAGGCCGTAACTCCGGTCGAACACTTGTACGCCGAGTTTGGTTTTGTTGAACCGCAGGACTGGATCTTGTTTTTGCGGGTCGCCTGTATTGAGATTTCTCTCTTACAACATTTGTTGGTTGATTTGGCGAGCTCGTTTGTTGTTTACCACAAAAGTTGCAAAATTTAGCAGTATCCCGTATCGAACGATTACAAAACATACAATGTTTCATTTATAATTATGCATAGACTTTGAAAATTATAAAATTAAGTATTCACTTCGTTTAGAATCAATTGATTATAGTACAAATCTAATTCTTTGAGGCAATTCGAGTCAATCTAATGCTAATATAAAAGAAGGATCGACTAACAATCTTGCAATTACTAGTTGATTTTTTAGATTTTAGTTTTTATTAAATGGTTAAGATTTAGTTACTTGCGAATCTTTCGTCTAATTAGTTGGGCTGTAATGATCATACTAACCAGAACTGGAAGGATGCCTAATGGTAGGAAGCCATCATCACCTCCATCATCAGAAGTTTCAGATGTTGTGGTTGTTGTTGCAGGTGCAGGCAGTACTTCGATAACCGTCTTTAAGCGTTTGGCATTTCCTGAAGAATCGATACCCTTGAAAAATAACGATACTAATCCCTCTTCGGCAAATAATATGCTGATTGAGAATGCTTCGCCAGAAACATAATCTCCTCCAAACTCTTGACTACCTACTACTAATTCATACGTACCATCAGTCTCGTCAGTAATTGTCCAACTTAATGAGTGAGTTCCAACAGTAAGTTGTTGATCATCTGGACCGACGACCACTGGTGGGCTATCGTCACGTCTGAAAACCGAGAATGATTCGGTTGAAACATGGTCAAATTCGTCGGTGACTGTCACAACAAGTGAATTACTTTCTAGCAGTCCCGTTATTTGAGCTGCATTAACGATGATCTGATTTGTACCGATTAGCCCAGTACCCGAGCCGATGGTTGTTCCAGCTTTGGTTACCGTATAGTCGTACTCATTTCCTTCAAATATCGTTCCAACTCTTACATCTCCGCTAGTTGCATCCTGACGGATACTCTCAACTAAATCAGTAATGGATGGTGCATTACCATCAAAGGCAATGCTTTCAGCGATGGTGAATTTATTATTCCAACCATAAGAGGTTGATTCAACTAGATACGAACCATCGGGGACACCTTCAGCGAGCAGACTAAGCTGCAAGTCGGCTGCATTCATGCTTGCGACATCCACCAAAGAACTTTTGGCCACCACTTCTAAGTTGTAGGGTTGGTCTGTGCCATCACCAGAAAAGTATTCAATTACGATTTCATATTGACCGGTTACTGGGATTAGTGCAGTTGCCTTTTCAGGATTCGCGAGAGTGGATGCGGTGCCAAATAAATCATTGGCAAACGCATAGGCCGAGCCTGCTGGGATCAAGAGTAAGTCCATATCTGTTATCTTGTTATCCCATTCGAGAAAACCTTCAACTATCTGACCTTCAATTAAGCTTATTGGATATACTCGTTCGGGAATGATTATACTGCCTTGGTTGGGTACTAGCTCGCTCGCAAGCATTACACCCTCATCTTTTATTTCTTGAAATGCTGAAACGGATAAATCCGTTCGTAAACCAACATTGGTGAAAGAAGGTATTGGATTGCCTGAAACTGTTGTCCAGCTGATACCCAAGACATCATCAGTATAATTTTCTAATGCAGCAAATACTGTTGGCTTGGATGTGGAGATCGTTGCTACTGGTTCTGCAAATGCTGACACAGTTTCAGTGACTGTAGTAGCTCTGACTGTGAATGGAGTCTGGGCACCAGCAGTGTTATTGTACACTGTAGCATGAAGAACCAATGTGAAGACTTCTGCTCCGTAATCGGTAATGTTTGCCAGAAGTCTTTGAATGGTATCTGGTGCACTAGGGATTGAGATATAGTGACCATTTTCTAGTTGCTCAAGATCGGATTGCAAAACTACGAAACCGGTGCTATCGAGTATATATGCATCAATCACTGTTCCTGCAAGGCTCCATTCAATTTCTATGCCAAGAGAGTTTGCACTCACATCTTTAATGTAGATTTGGTAGCTTCTCCAATCACCGGACGTTTGAGATCCACCCCAATCTACATGACTCCCGACGCTGTTGTCATAGGGCCGATCAGTAAGACCTGATATGGTTGCCCATCCATCGGTACCATAATCACCCACATCCAATACCACCGAGTAAGTATACGGAACCAAAGTTTGGCCACCATCAGCGCTTGAGACTTTAATGAAACCTTGATATCTTCCCGGACTTAATCCAGTCGTGTCAACTGTAGCACTAAATGCAGTTCCGGATTGGACAAAACTCATAGCGGCATCGGGTACTCGAGTGAAGGCTCTGATTGAGAACTTAAAGTCGTTACCTTCTGTAGCACCTGAATCGCGAATTTCACCGTCCATGACGATCGCCCAAGTATTATTACTAAAAGCTTCGGTGCTGAAATATGCCGTAGCGGTATTATAGAAATTGAAGGCATTTCCCAGTATGATTACTTCGTTATCATCGACGACGCCATCATTATTGAGATCATCATGATTAATCAGCCAAACACCGAATCTGTCTCCGACACTGAAATCATTGAGGAATTGATCATAATCACCAAGCATACTAAATTCCAAGAATTCAGCACTTTTGATAGCTGTTTCATCAAAGTTACTGAACAGATGAACAAATGTGCGATCAGCCGCAGTCGTCCACTCCGTGGTCTCATGAGTATAGGTGGTTTGGAATTTAAGAGCTTCCAAGTTATCATAAACCGCATTAGTTTCAAATGATGCAGTGTAACTTGAACCATTCATGATTGCACCGGAGAAGAAGAATGTATCATTAAAGTCAATCGAATTGCTTGGATGTGGCTGTGAAACTGTATCGTTTACCCATCCATCAATTGTAGTCTCAATTTGACCATTGAGACCAAAATAACGAAGAAATGCTGGAGAGAGTAATTCTCCGGCCCTGTTATATGCATCTTTACTGGTGACATCAAAAGTAGTTACTCCACCAGCATTTAAAATTGTGTCAATTGCCTTTTTAGCATTTGCTTGACCAGCACCTTGGCTGAACATATCATATCCAAGATCTTTTGCACTTGATTTGAGAATAGTCTTAGCAGCATCAGGAGCAAGATTCCCGCCTATGAAACCTGCATATGCGCTGTACATCAGTGCTAAGACACCAACCACCATCGGTGCAGCCTGAGAAGTTCCACCGTGAAGATGAAAAGACCCAATTCCACCAACACCTTCGAATAATTCACCTGTAAAATACGGGAGATATTCGGGGTGTGGAACCACGGGTGATGCACTCCACCCCCACATACCTATACCAAGTATATCAACAGAAAATCCTAGATTGTCTGGACCCGATGACGAAAAACTGGCTAGTTGGCCGTCTCCTTGATTTGAACCCCCTGTGAATAGAAGTGACATACTAATACCACCATTAGAGAATGACCACCAATTGGTTGATGCTCCTGCTAGTAAGTTAGTTGGATTGACCGGGGAACTTGTTGTTCCATAGCCACTTCCTGAATTACCCGCTGAGAATACATGGAGTTTCCCCGGATGGTTTGCATTGACGTAACCTGGAATACTGATAATTTCATAAAACATATCGTCGAAACCGAATCCGCCAGCATATCCTGCACTCGAGAAGCTCGTCGATCCCCAAGAGAAATTGGAGATATTCGCAATATGTGTATTGACAAATTTCCACTCCCCATTGACATCAGGCTCGTAACCGGTCGTCCATAACATGTTGTAATATCCACCAATAGCAGAAAGCCCTTTGGTGGCAATAATTGTGGATTTTGGTGCAAGACCTTTAAATTCGTATAATGAGTCGTTCAGTAATAAATTATAATTTGTAGGTCTACCCGCGATATTCCCCGCGACTGCAGTACCGTGTGAGTTGTCGTCCGCCATGTACGCGAAAACTTCTCCAGCTGGGTGTATACCCCTCACAATCGGATCGCTTGTTCCAAAAGACCCAGAATAATTAAGGATATCGAATGTGTTACTAAGTGCTCCCACAGAAATATCGTTGTAGCCATCTGGACCACTGTCACCTCGTCCAAAAAGGTCCATAGCTAGTATGTTGTTGCCAGTATTAGAATAAATGATGGAAGAAGAGAAATTGAATTTTGCATCTGCATCATAATCAGCTTGACGGATGTCTCCATTGAATAATGTAGTAATAGCTACTCCAGTTTCCCAATCGAAGTATAGTGAGTCAAAATCACCGTCATTGTTGACATCCGCCATCAGGAACGGGACAAATATTAAACCTTTGCCAACAGTATCACCCACTGCGGCTATTCCGAAGTGGAAACCAGTAGTATCACCGGCAAGATCTCCCACGTACCATTTATCTGGAATTGTTATTCCGATTTCAGCGGGTGTGAACAGACCAAGTCCGGGCAGATTGAAAGTGTAGTCTAAATCCAAATTAGCAAAAGTCACAAATTTATTTGCATCGATATGTGCTGCTGCATAACCGCTCCAAAGGGTTGTCAGAGCTATTATTGAGCCTGAACCATCAAATGATTGTGAATGACCTGAAGCATCAACAGCCATGGCTGCAGATAATGATGGTGATCCAAAATCGACACCAGTATCATCGACATTCACAATGACTCCTTCTCCTTCATAACCATACGCATCTATAGCTTGTTGGGCACCCATTGTATCTCCTGGAAGGATACTCAACGGAATTCCACCTGCCTCTCCACTAGTCATGAATTCTAAACCATTTTCCGCACTAGACATAAGAGATCGGCTAGCTTTAGTCTCTGACAAAGTCTTTAAGTCCTGCTCAGGAATATTTGAATTTTTTAGATCAGCTCCAATCTTTAAGACATAACTGTTCT
>JACZSS010000248.1 GCA_022574115.1 Candidatus Heimdallarchaeota archaeon
TTTTTTGGGAATATTTTTCGCGGTAATTGAATTTAGGAATCTGATCAAATATCAACCCAAGCTGGTTAGCAAGCATATTACAAAAGAAGAGAAAAATAAACGTTTGGCCATGTTCGTCTCAGATTTATTTGAGGAGGATATATCGTTTGAAGAATTGGAGAAGAATAAAAACCAAAATGAACCTATCGATCCCTAGAAACAACCTCTCCTGAATTAATCCAAGTCCCCGATGCTAGTTTAACTCCTGGTAAAATACTCACCCCGATTCCAGTCTTGACATCATCCCCAGCAATTACACCCAATTTTCGCCTACCACTATCCATTCTTTCATCATTGATAGTTACCTTGATGTTTTTTGAATCGTGTCGTAGATTGGCTACAATGGTACCTGCTCCTAAATTACAATTTTTACCAAAAATAGAATCTCCGACGTAGGAGAGATGTGCTGCACGTGTATTCTCATAAATAATCGAATTTTTTATTTCGCACGCATTTCCGATCCTGACTTTTTTCCCAATGTAACTATATGATCTGATATAGCAATTTGGACCGACATCAGCTTCTTCATCAATATAAACTGGACCTTCAATATAGGTTCCACTCCGGATTGTAGCAGTTTTAGCTACGTATACATTTCCCTTGATGAATGTACCGTCTTCGATGGTGCCTTGTACCAAATAATTTTGCTGTTCTATTTTCATAAGATATTCATTGGCATCAATAATTTGCCAAGGATGCCCAATATCGAACCATCCTTCGTGACATTCAGTTACATGGAGAAAATGATTTTTCCTAGCCAAAAGCGAGACCAGATCGGTGAGGTCGTATTCGCCTCGACTTGAAGGTTCGATACTAGAAAGTAATTCAACAGCGAGAGCTGGAAAAATAAAAATTCCCGCATTGATTATTGAATTGTTAGGTACCTTTGTAGGTTTCTCGTCTATTTCAGACAAGTAACCATCGTCGATTTTTAGTACGCCAAACTTACTAGCATCATCGACTTTGACACCTAATATCGACGATTGATTATTATTTGCAAACTCATCTAGCATGAGATTAATATGGTTATGAACAATGAGATCACCATAAATGACCATAAAATGCCCCGATGGTTTTTCTATTTCTTCAAATGCAGTTAATAAGGCATTTGCAGTACCGATCATTTCTTTCTGGTGAATAAAATTTATTTTAGAATTTACAGAGCTATTATACCAAGATCTAACCTCGGTTTGTATCAGTGATTCAAAGTAATGCGTAATCACAACTATTTCTGAGATGGATTCTCTAAAAATGAGTTGGTCTATTATTCGCTTAAGAATAGGAGAACCTGCAATTTCGAGGAGATGTTTTGGACGAGTAGAGGTTACTGGTAGCAATCTTGTCCCTTTTCCAGCAGCCAATACTATTACTTTCATTAGTTAACTGACTGCCATTGATGATATAATGTGTTCCAATTTTTTACTTGGAAAATGTCAATTAAAAAAAACGAAAGGATTGTTTGACATCAATTCATTAAAATAAAACCTCTTCAACTTGGCTAATGAGACTAACGGTCGAAAGAGGCGGGAAGTCATCGGAATGATATTTAATGGCACGTATACACAGTCGTGGTAAAGGAAAGGCAGGGTCAACTCGACCTTTCTTATCAGAAGCCCCAAGTTGGGTGAAAATGAAACCCAAAGAGATTGAACAATTGATAGTTCAGTTATCCAAGCAGGGAAACTCTCAAGCTGCAATTGGAATGATTTTAAGAGATCAATACGGAATCCCGTCAGTCAACCTCGTAGCTGGAAAAAAATTACTGACAATTCTTAATGAAAATGATGTTGCACCGAGGTATCCAGAGGATTTGATATCACTCATTCGCAGAGCGATGAACTTGCGAAATCATCTCGCAGAAAACAAGAAAGACCTAATTAGCACTCATGGTTTACAAAGAATCGAATCAAAGATTTACAGACTGGCAGCTTATTACAGAAGAGTCAAAGTACTACCGGCTGATTGGAAATACCGCCCAGCTACTGCTTCTGTACTGTTACGATAATCATCACAAGGATCATTTGACAAAAAGAACCTAACGCAAATTTCTAGCGGTGTTAAACCGAGATTTTTAAATTCCACTTCGATGTTCCTAAAATGATGAGCTACACCTCTGAACTATCAGGGTTTCATAAGCTGAATAAGGTAGAAAAGATAGCCAAACTAAAAGAAATAATTGATTTGACCAATGAGGAAATTAATCATCTGAATGCAATTGATTCTCCAGTAACCATTGAAAATATGATTGGAGTCATGCCTGTTCCCATTGGCTTAGCTACAAATTTTTTGATAAATGGACAAGATCGATTAGTAACAATTGCGGTTGAAGAAGCATCGGTCGTAGCTGCAGCATCAAATGCCGCGAAAATAGCCAGAAAACATGGCGGTTTCTCGACAACCCATACCGACCCTATAATGATAGGACAAATACAGCTCTTAGATGTCCAAAATCCAGTTTTTTCCTCGCACAAAATCCTTTCTAAAAAACAGGAAATTCTCGATCTTGCAAATAAACAGGACCCAATTCTTGTGAAATTTGGAGGAGGTGCCATTGATTTAGAGACTCGGGTTATTGGAACTGCTGCTGGAGAGATGTTAATAATTCACTTACTCGTCAATTGCCTGGATGCAATGGGTGCAAATGCAGTAAATACAATGGTCGAGGCTTGCGCACCCTTATTGGAAGAAATTACTGGCGGACAAGCTCGGTTACGGATCATTAGTAATCTAGCAGATCGACGGGTTGTTCGAGCACGAGCAATATTTGACAAGGAAATGCTTGGTGGGGATAATATTGTCGAAGCCATAATTGATGCATGGGCTTTTGCAGATGCAGACCCATATCGAGCAGCAACCCATAATAAAGGAATAATGAATGCTATTTCAGCCGTTACTCTTGCTACTGCAAATGATTGGCGAGCTGTTGAAGCTGGAGCACACGCATACGCAGCAAGATTTGGTCATTATGGATCACTCACTTCATATGAGATTACGGAGGATGGACACTTAGCAGGAACCATCGAGCTCCCTTTAGCCCTCGGAACGATTGGTGGAGCAACAAAAATACATCCCATTGCACAAATTTGCCTCAAAATAATGAATGTAAAAAATGCCACAGAACTTGCCGAAATTATTGCTTGCGCAGGATTAGCACAAAATCTAGCTGCGTTACGCGCTCTTTCTGATGAAGGTATACAGAGAGGTCACATGAAGTTGCATGCCAGAAACTTAGCGGGTTCAATTAGTGGTATCAAATCTCATGAAATTGAAGTGGTTGTTAAAACCATGCTTTCTGAAGGTGTTGTTCGCGCGGACAAAGCGGAAGAGATCCTTGCTAACATTAGAAAATAAAGTCTAATAGATTCTGTCCACATTTTCAACGAAATTCATTCTCTATAATTCTTTTTCATCAATAAAGATTATTACGATTTACAAATCATCAGGAATCTATGTCGTATTCAGATGAAGAATTCTTTCAACCAGGCTTAGATTTTGATTCCGAGAAATTTGTGGTTGTCGACTTCGATTTCCACAGAAATCCACCAGCAAGTCTTGAAAGAATTTATCGTGAAATTCCAGCAGAATCAAGTATTGGAACTTGGCAAAAAGTTCACACCATGACAGATTTTATTTTGAAAAATTTGTCAGCAAGGACGGTTTACGCAAAAAAAATAGACGCAGATTTTGCCCAGATTAAAGTGGCTTATCCCATTACATTGTTTGAACCAAATAACTTACCTCAAATGTTTTCATTATTCGCTGGAAATGTGTACGGGATGAACACGGTTAGTTACTTAAGAATCACGGACGTGCAAATACCTGACGAGCTGGTAAACAGTTATCCCGGACCTGAATTTGGCGTACAAGGAATTTATGATGTTCTGGGTTTAAAAAAAGGTCCGATTCTCGGTTCGATAATTAAACCTAAATTAGGCTCCCCGCCTGATATTCATGCCAACACCGCATATTCAACCTGGAAAGGAGGAATTACATGGATTAAAGATGATGAACCAATGACTAATCAGGATTTTTGTCCCTTTGAGGATCGCATTACAAAAGTGTTGGAGTATGCTGATCAAATTAAATCGGAACAGGGACGCCAAGTTATCTATGCTTGTAATATTACAGGACCAATCGACAAAATGCTCAAGAGAGCTGAATTTGTTGTAGATCATGGTGGAAAATGTTTAATGATGGATGTTATTACCGTAGGATGGGCAGGAGTTCAGTTCATCAGAGAACAAGGTTTTAATTTACCAATTCATGCTCATCGGGCAATGCATGGAGCAATTACCAAGCATCGTAAGCATGGAATTCACATGAGAGTAATAGCCAAAGCCTTTAGGTTAGCTGGAGTGGACGGGATCCACACGGGAACAATTTATGGTAAAATGGGCTACGGTGAACTTAAAGCGGACGAAGAAGAAGTATATGGTAGTAACGAAGCTTTGTTATCTGACCAATTTGGGAATCTTAAGCCAGTAATGCCAATTGCATCAGGAGGAGTTGGAGTGAAAAATATCGGAAAAATCATTAATGCACTTAAACCACATGTTGTCATCACTGCAGGTGGTGGGGTACATGGTCATCCAAACGGATCTGAAGCAGGTGCAACTTCGATGGTTCAGGCCATGGAGGCAGCATTTGAAGACGTTGTTGAAGCTGATGACTTACTTAATTGGGCAAAAGAAAACAATAAAACAGAACTCCATCATGCCCTAGATACTGTTGCCGCAGGTTATTCTTCATAATCACAAAGATCCAGCAAAGAAGTCTTCCCGAGGCGGATCAATAAAATCAAAACTTTTAGAAGACTTTGTAAACATAGTATACAACGGTGAACGTTGCAAAAATTTATGCTGATCTAAGGCAGGATGAATTCTTGGAATTGACAATTCGGCATAATTTATATTCGGAACCAGTTTTCCATCTTTTTTCAATAGATACCCAGGACCCCCAAGCTGGTCAATAGTTTCAATATCTGTTTTTTCCTCCTTAGCATCGAGCGTAAAGAAACGGGTCGTCATTTCATTAGATGGATTTAGTACAATGCTTACATATGCTGGCGGAACCAGTGCAAATTGTAGAGGAAGGAAGGTGAACAACAAGAAATCAGTAACAAATCCTTTGTTATTCCACCGTTGAAGAATTAATCGGCAATTGGAATCGAGTCCCTGGATAATTCTTCCAAACCTAAACCCCCGTTTGCTGTCAGGTAATGATTTTCCGATATAGCTCATTGAGGCGAA
>JACZSS010000249.1 GCA_022574115.1 Candidatus Heimdallarchaeota archaeon
GTTCATAGATCCTCACAATTGTCTCACACTCGCCAACAGCAAGTCAACCGGAAACTGCTGCATCAGGTGACATGCGTCCATTCACTTCGTCGTGCACGACAATTTCTACCAACTCGCCCTGGAGTGAGTTGAACAGCCGTCTGGTGCTTCAGAACACCATCACCCAACCGAAAACGCCCCCAATATTCGTCGAGGGCGTTTCAGTGTACTGGAGGCGTCAGTAGGGTTCATGATTATTACGGGGTTTTTTTGGCTTTCATTGCTTTTGGGTATTGATTTACTTGAACGCTATGATGTCAGAATTTTAGATTTAAGTCGAACTCGATTGATGAACATTGGTAAAGAGCTGGGCAAAATAAGCAGAAATGGATTCAATTTTCTGACGATTTCATTTTTTGTGATTGTTGCGCAGGATGCCAATCCAGAAGACTGGATACAACCGGTGGTATTTATTGACATTTTCTTTATCATAGCGATTTGGATTCTCCTCTCTTATGAATCCAGCTTAGAGCCCATCGGAAAATTTATACGTACGGATATGGATTTCAGGAGCCTGAGTGGAGCTGAACGATACGTGATCAATTTGGAACGTAAACGCTTCGGTGAGCAAAAAATGAAGGAGGCAGAAGACTTGATGCGTGCTGCTGAGACCCGTATACAAATGGCTCATGACGTTTCGTTCTCAAGGGGAATTGGACAGGCAGTGGGAGCAACCTTGGTAGTACTCATACTGGCTAGCGGAATTATCGCACTGTCTGTTGTCTTTGTTGGTGATCCATCATTTCATCAATTATTGTCAATGGAGTTATTCGCGGCGATAATCATAATTACGCTAGTAATCCTTATAGCTGATAATACAGACCGTATAGACATAATTCGAAAAGAATTATTTTGGTTTTCTTTCTTCATCGTAGGTCACGTTATTGTGTTCTACACAGTGGATCGTTACAATATAGTAGGTGAAAACGCCAATCTGTACACACTTATCATTTTTGAAGTGCTTTGGACCTTGTTAATTTACCGTCACACTGCATCAAAAATGCCTGGGTGGGAATTCTGGAAGCATTCCAGGTCTTTGTTGTATGCGCTGATTTTATTTCTGCTGATGCTGTTAACTTTGGTTTTCCAGATACTGTTGTTCGAATATTTTGAATTAATAGATCGCGACACATTCTTTTAGAATTCGGATAGTGTGGTCAGAGCAGCTTTTAACTGAGTAATGTTGACCTTCGTGGTTGTTTCGGGTTCGGATAGTTGTTCTTTTTTGTAACTCATCAGCGCACGGACTAGATTTATGCCACTTGAAAATAAGTGATCTTGACGAAATCTTTGACTTTGAGCATCAAGAAGCTTAAAATAGCTAATAACGTAGTCTGGAGAAAAGTACTTTTCAACTTTCAAATCGTAAAACCGCGCAGCCATTTCCAGCGCAAGATTGGCGTATTTTGAACTTTCATCTTGATGAAAAAATAACGTAAGAGGTTCTGAAACAGGTTCAGCTAGTGCCTCACTCGATGCCATATCCAAGAATTAGTATTATTATATTAAATCATAAATGATACCTCCGTGTTATCTGTGGAATACAGAATCAATTCATCGAAACTAGGAGATTGTTATTTCAGAGTAGGCTAAGTTGGTTGTATGAGAATCTCAGGAAAGTGTGTACTAAAAAGATCTTAAAATAGCATGACAAATGCCGGAGCTCATCACATCTTATTAGTCTGAATATTGTTCTCTTGGAATTCAATTAACATATTCAAGAATTTTTGCTTAAATATCTTAATCTAATCCTTTGATCTTGACATGGTTGCTTCAAACTAAATCCCTTATTCGATTCGGTTAGGATTAATATTCGAGAATTGAAATGACGATTTCGAAAAATGATTTTCTCAGCACTAAATTATTAAATTTCTTCTGGTGAGAACTCTTGATACCTTTCACTGAATCTCCAATCTATGTGGTGATGCGGAGTTTATTTCTGATTTTCATAAGTATGGTTTTTGCGGTTATAATGAATACAATTTTCAAAAACGTCCTGGATGAGCTGTTGGCCTCATTTATATTCTGGGTGGGTTTTCTTATCCAAGGTTTTGAAAGTCCAAAGACTGGGTTTATAGTCATCCCATTGCAGTTAATGGTTCAGGAGTTGGTCGATTAGTAGCTCCACGAGCTCTGGAGATAATTGGTGAAATTATTTTTGTAGGTGAAAGGCAAAACTTGACCATGTGGAGCATTTATGGAAATTACTTGGGGCAGGTCTCGGGAACATCATTTGGTACTATATATGATATCACCAAGGATCAAAATTTTATCTATGTGTCTGATTCGAAATCCTTTGGTACAAATGGAGTAGTTCAAATTCTTGATCATCAAGGTAATTTTGATAGATCTTTTGAAATTCAGGAAGTTAATCATTTTATTGTCGGTCTCGCTGTAGATTTGAACTTTATCTACATAACTAATTTTCTAAATTTTGGCGCAGACTACCAGATTCTCATCTATAATCACGATGGGACATTTTTTAATAGAATTACTCAGAGGACCTCTGCTGGTGATCTAATAATTGACGTCTGGGGATTATATGTAATTGGACGTTTCCTATATGTCTTAGAAGACAATCAGGAACGAATCTCCATCTTCGAATATGATTATATCGGAAACGACTTTGATTATAAAAGTGAAATTTCCACGTCGGGATTTCGTCCGGGAATGATGTCAGGCAACGATACCCACGTCCTTATCAGTGATTTTGGATTTAGCGGAGTAGACGGTGAAATTCGAGTTTACCAATTTGATTCCAATATCATTATTCCCCTGCCGCAAATTTGCTTCCCAGGAACAAACAACGGTACGGAAGATGACTATGAAGTTGGTCTTGGTGCATTCGTAGGTAACTTTAATGATTTGGATCCCACTCGCTCATTCTCGATTTTGGGGATTGAGAACAAACTTGCAAATGCGACAATTTGTGTTGAAGTCTTTGTAAACGGCGAATTAACCGAAACCGTCGTCGCATCAAATTTAGCGATTAATGATAGAATTTATATTCAAACGAATGATACTTTTATCATTCCTGGATTCAACAATTATTCAATCAGCGTCATAAACTCTCTTGGATATCAGGAAGAATGGTGGACAACATATTATGCTTGGGTTGGAAGCAAACCATATGATCCCCCAACGATCGATCTGAGGGTTGACGGTCTACAGATTGTCGATTCAGTCGTTTTTCTTGAGTATGATCGCAACCGCACTATGGTCGACATCACTTTCTCAGGTATTGATGCTGAACCGTTCACCTACTTTTTTGAATACAGAAATGGATTAACGGAAGAATGGATTATCAATCAACGGAATCAGTATTGGTCAAATGGGGAATCGTTTCAGTTTATGTTTGACTATCAACTCGGACTGTGGACAATAACTTTAGGGATGAGAGATCTGAAATTGGATCTTGCCTTCTTTACGACAGATCTCTGGATTCAGGACACTATTGCTCCGATAATTGATTCTGGTGCCCAAACTCAATTTAACATCTCGGACATGATGGATTTCAGTTGGAATTTTTCAGATGAATCTAATGGAACGTACGAAATATTCGTAGATGATCTACAACAAGCAACAGGGATGTTTGACTATACCGGATCAGCTTCGCTCTTGGATCTAAACTTAACGGCCGGAATACACAACATAACTGTTGTGGCTACTGATTTTTCAAACAACACGGTAGTTGAGACCCTAAGCGTTGAAGTGATCGATCCTAACACAACAACAAGTACAAGCGAGACAACATCCATTAGCACAGGAACAACCTTTACGACTGAAACTATGACTTCAGTGTCAACCTCATCTACTGGAAACCAGGATACGAGAACTACGTCTTCTGCATCAACATCGCAGTCCCCGAGTCAATCAACTACGGCTCAAGAAGAGACATCTCAGAGTCAAAGTTCGTCTGCAGATGCGACAACAGCGACAAATGCCCCTAGCACACCATTTCCGTTCGGAGCATTTTTGGTAGCAATTCCCCTTCTTATCAGCTTTTTTAGAAAAATGAAAAGGTCCAGAATCCATTAAACTCATCTGCAACCCACTTCAAGTGATGCAAGCCCGGTTAGTGAATACTACGGGGATAAACTCACTCTAATAAAAATGAACAAACAAGGTTCATGCTTTTTGCACCGCCAGTTTTCAAAACTTGATTCCAAATCACTATTTACAGTGTGTATCCCAAAATTTGGGAAAAAGAACCGAAAACGATAGAATGGATGTGGTATGAAATGTTAACGTTACTTCATCTGGATTAAATTTGCATCACTTATTGTTGCTTTGATTTAGGCAAGTTGGTCAAATAAAAAGGAAAGAAGTGTTTCCTCGGATCAATATCATCACCGAGGAAACAAAGCTTAGGAGGTGATCCGCCCGCAGCTTCCGCTACGGGCACCTTGTTACGACTTCTTGCGCCTCATCGAGCCCTGGCTTGTTCATGAAAAATTAAGTCTGCAGATGGATTTAATCATTGTTTAAAACAAAAACATATCACTAACTAATATAATATAATTCTGAATCGTAACATGGCATTAGGTGTATTTATTGGATTCAGACGAAACAATTCTGCTCTAGCAAAATCTCTAGAGATCTTGCTCAATTCATGTGGAGTTAATACTTGGTTATTCAATTCAGATTTAATTACTGCTGATAATTTTGATTACGAAATCAATCGACAGATCAAATTAAAAGCCGACGGCTCAATTTTTCTCTTGGATGAAGAGGTTTTGGAATCTAAATATATGATGGACAAAGAAATCCCATGGGCAGTATCACAGTTATCAACAAATAAATATCGATTATTTCCAATTTTGATTAATTCTCCAAAGAAATTGATAGAAAGGACGGTGATACCAAAAGAAATTGAATATCAAGAAATTAATACTGAAAATTTTAGTAGCGAAAATCTAATTGCAGAGCACGTAGTACGATCTTTATTGAGAACTCACCGGCTTTTACAAACAATTAAAATTCGAGCTTTTGACAGAGGCGATGACGGAGACGGGGGACGCTACCTTTTAAACTGTAATTTTGGTGTTGTTTTAGAAGATCTAAGAGGTAATCTGAAATTTTCGTGGAATAAACTTATTGAGTCATTAGAACTTCAATATAAGTGCATTTCAAAAGAAGTTAATTCCAGAAGGATTAGATTATCAGCAAGGCTACGTTACACAACAGCATTTCTCTTGGGTTACACTTATCGAAAATCGACCGGATTTAAATTTTCAA
>JACZSS010000250.1 GCA_022574115.1 Candidatus Heimdallarchaeota archaeon
GAGGGAGTAAAATCAGAAAAATGAATATTGTTTTAAATTTCTCCCCGGACATCATAAATTGTCAATAGTTATTGTGACTATAATCACTTAAAAACCTAGTTGTTTTATGAGCGCACAAAGAGGTTAGATCTACCTATATACATGAGTAGAGACTTAGTTCTGCAGGTCCCTGAATTTATTTCAATAGATAATGGTCATTTCTCTTATATGATTAAGATTGCAAAAAATTGATGTGATATACGCCGAGTTTATTTAGTCTAAGTCCGATTCATCAACCAAATAACTCTTACCAACCAATTGATTGAAAGAATCATTAAAATTTGAACAAAAAGTTTTTGTTTTTAGTTATTAGAGAAAGCTAGAGACAGTTGACATCACTTGAATTAAAATTTTATATTCATTTCGTTATTTCTAGATTGTGGTTTCATGTATCTATTTGGGTCATATTCTTAGTAAGGGGTATTCTCTGTCTGAAATTGCAATCTTCAATATTTGGTACTACTTTCTTTGTTTTCACAGTTGGCTCCTCACTCTTTATGTTGAAGGCAATCCAAGGATTTACCGACTTGGTGGATTGATAATTGGTCTATACCAGTTAGAAGATGCTACCGAATTCAATACGATCGAAATCAAATAATACCAGTCGTCGAAGATCCAATTAATGACAAATTATCATGTTCCAAAACCGAATAACGAGCCAGTTCTCAGTTATTTGTTTGGATCGCCGGAACTCAATACCCTCCAAAGTACACTTGAGGAAATGAAGTCGCAAACCATAGAAGTTCCACTCCGAATTGGTGATAAGAAAATCATGACAGACGACAAAGGAGTTATGGTCATGCCTCATAATCATGCCCATGTCCTGGGTCACTATGCAAAAGCAACCACGGAACATCTTGATATGGCAATAAATGCTGCAAAAGAGGCAAAGGATTCTTGGGAATCCCTGCCGTCGAATGATAGAGCATCTGTTTTTCTAAAAGCTGCTGAACTACTCGCCACAACATATCGACCAATTATCAACGCAGCAACTATGTTGGGTCAATCCAAGAACGTGCTTCAAGCAGAAATTGATTCAGCCTGTGAATTAATTGATTTTTTCAGATTCAACGCTTATTTTGCTCAACAGATCGTTGAAATCCAACCTGATTCTGCCAAAGGTATCTGGAATCAGCTGGATTATCGACCTCTCGAGGGTTTTGTCCTTGCGGTCACCCCTTTTAATTTTACATCAATTGCAGGAAATCTGCCCTCTGCTCCAGCATTGATGGGTAACACGGTCTTGTGGAAACCAGCATCATCATCTGTTTTCTCAGGTCATTACTTAATGGATCTATTTGAAGCAGCGGGCCTTCCTCCTGGCGTAATTAATTTTATACCTGGCAAAGGCTCATCGGTGGGGAATCATCTTCTACCACATCCAGATCTCGCAGGCATTCATTTTACTGGTTCAACAAAAGTTTTTCGGCACATGTGGACCACTGTCGGTCAGAATATTGCATCCTACAAGAGCTATCCACGAATTGTGGGAGAAACGGGTGGCAAAGACTTCATTTTTGCTCACGCATCTGCTGATATTGATGAACTCGTTACCGCCGCAATCCGAGGTTCGTTTGAATATGCAGGGCAGAAATGCAGTGCGTCCTCACGTATGTATGTCCCTAAATCCATTTGGCCCGAAGTCAAGATGAAAATGCTAGAAGAGTTAGCTAAGGTGAAGATGGGTGATCCGACGAATTTAGATACCTTTGTAAACGCAGTTATCGATCGAAACGCCTTCGAATCAATTGCCCGTTTCATATCATATACCGATGAATCCGCTGATGCGGAAATTATTCACGGAGGCAAAGTTGATGATTCGGTCGGCTATTTTATTGAGCCAACGATAATTGTTACCACTGATCCACATTATAAAACAATGGAGGAAGAGATTTTTGGACCAGTACTTTCTATATTTCCCTACGAGAATGATAAGTTCGATGAAACCTTGCAGCTCTGTGATTCTACCTCTCCCTACGCTCTAACCGGAGCCGTGTTTGCCAAAGACAGAAATGCGATTGCCAAAGTATCCAAGGCGTTACGCCAGGCAGCTGGTAATTTTTATATTAATGATAAACCAACTGGAGCATTAGTAAATCAACAACCCTTCGGAGGAGCAAGGGCCTCGGGTACCAATGACAAGGCTGGTAGCATATTAAATTTGATCAGATGGACAAGTCCGCGAACAATTAAAGAAAACTTTAATCCTCCCACCGAGTGGTCATATCCTTACATGCAAGAATAAATTACGCTTCTTCTCTAATTTTTACCTTTGATACAACGGTTTCTCCTTTTTTCACAAAATGATTGAGTTCAAGTTGAATGAGGCTTAGATTTCCCCTGTGCTTTAAAAGAACATAAAACAGCTGTTGACCGTCTTTTTTGCGTCTACGCAAGCCACCTAATTTACGACGGATGTCATTGTTTGTTAAGAATGGAATAATTTCATTAAAGTAATTCTTCCCTACAACGTTTTGTAGCAAGGTGGTGCTCAGTTTTTCTTCATGTGTTGCAAAATATAAAATCTTATTGTTTTTATCTAGCGTGGCTTTGCTAAGAGGAAGGAGAATATACAAATCACTCTTTTTCTCGGAAAGATCAACTTCTTTGAATAAATGCATTTCTGAGATGCATTGAAGACAAATGGTGTGACTTATGTTTTCCTCCAAAGAAATTCTCGACTCAGATTTGAGTTCTGAAACTATAGGTTTACCGCACCAAGCACATTCCAAATGCAACTTAGAAAGTTTTTGCCAGTTATAGATAAAAAGGTAGCCATTCACCCGAACAAATATTCACGTCAGAATTTTAACAGCGTTTTCAATCTTCCTGAATTATTTGACCGTTCTGCAGTCGGTACTTTGGAATACTCTGATCAATTTGTTCTGACCATCTTCTAATTCCACCAACCATATTTTTCACATTGGTAAATCCTTGAGAAAGTAAATATTTGGTAATCTTGCTAGATCTTCCTCCTCCAAGACATGTAACCGCGATTTCCTTATTCTTATCAAGCTCGTTTAGCCGAGCTGGAACTTCTATTACTGGGATATGAATGCTTCCTTCAACTTTCGCAACTACTCGTTCGTTGTTTTCTCTTACATCCAATAAGATAAAATCGTCGTTACCTAATTTTTTATGTACCTCACTCGGGGTAATTTCTGGGATTTCAGCCATGATCATTCAAATACACTACATTTTATGTAAGTTATCTCTTTAGAAAACCAATTTGACCATTAATGACTATGGGTTCCCTCATCTCCACCCTGCATCCTCAACTCTTCTGGATTATTTATTTCTAGTTCCCTACACTCCTCAAGAGTGACTACTGCTCTTCTTAGATGAGGAATAAGAATTGAACCACTAACAACTAAGGCAATGTTAAATGTTTCCCAGAACTCGTCGTCTGTTACCTCTTGAATAACCGATTGAATTATATGGTAGCTGATACAATCGTCACATCTCAACACCATAGATGCGATGAGACCAAGTAATTCCTTAACTTTAGAGGATAATGCTCCCTCATCATACGCACGGGTGTCAAGGGTGAAGAATCTTCGTATTCCAAGATTACCTGATGCATGAATTTTCTCATTCATTTTTTCTCGAAACTCTCTGAATTCCTTTAAGGAACTGGTTTTATCTGTCATTTAGGGTAGAAAGGGGGTCTGAGAGATAACTCTTTTTCTGCGTCTAGTTTAAATTTTCCTCAATTTTTTTTGAACGAAATCTTCTTCGAAATATCAAGATTATTTCCGGTGTCACAATGATGAAGAGAACTACCAATTTTCCTAAAGCTGCAATTATTAGTCCGAACCAAACTAAGAGAATATTATCGGTTTGAAGTCCATAGAAAGAGAAAATAGTTGCTAAGATGTAGAATACCGCATAAATCCCCACGAACTTGGAATATTTTCCAAGATACACCACCACTTTTTCAAACAATTTTGTTCAAAAAAATCAGGGTTAAAACCTATTTAAAATAAGCTAAATAGACCAAATCTTACAAAGCAAAAAATCTAAAAACTTATCAAAATACGACTTACTGAAGAGCAAGGGTTCGGTTTTTGTCGAAGTAATTTGGCAAAAACTTGCAAATTTATCTCAACTCATTTAATTTTTAATTTTACCGGGAAGTAATGCGGTTTGCGTTGCAATGTTGATCTCATGATTGATTTGAATCATCAATCAGATTAGTCGATGGGAGATGATCATAAGCGTTCAAAACCGCATACATCTTCAATTGATAAATCCGGTGTTTGTTTTATTTTTCTTCCAATCGCTCTTTTTCTGCCTGTTTTTTGATGAATTCTGAAGGTTTGACAACATGTTCTTCCTCGTCATCATTAGCTATAACATCCGATGACATATCTCTATCCTCGTCTTGTAGCCCTGAAGGCTGTTCTACATCTTCTTGACTTTGATCAGAACCCATTGCCTTTTCCTCGATCTTTTCACTTGTTGCATCAGTAGTATGTAGTGCTCCTGCGACGGCTTCCTCTTCTTCTAGTTTCATCCGTTCCGCTTGTCGTTTAATAAATTCGGATGGTTTGACCGTATGTTCTTCTTCTTCTTCCTCCCCAACTGCGTCAGATGGTGTTTCTTGATCTGCTTCTATTGATGAAGCAGGTTGTGAGCTAGCTTCTTTAGCAGGTTGATCCGCTTCATCTGTAATCATCTCTTCAGTTGCTCTTGCTTTATACAGTGCTTCTGCCGCAGCTTCCTCCTCCTCTTCAAGTTTGATCTGTTCTGCTTGTCGTTTGATAAATTCGGATGGTTTGATGGTATGTTCTTCTTGATCATCTTCTGGAATTGAGTCTGTTGAAGTGACTTTCGGGGTCTCACCGTCATCGTCTTCTACTTCCTCATCTTCTTCTACATCAACATATTCGTACTCATATTCGTACTCATCATCGCCTTCCTCCACGTCTTCATGATTAACAAGGTGTTCAGCTTTTGACGACATGGTTGAGGTGGGTTGTGTCGCCTTTTCTTTTTCTTGGAGAGCTTCTCTAAGCTCTCGATTTTCTTCTTCTTGATTCATAGGACCCTCGACTGAATCATCATACTTGTCATCTCGCTCCAATGAAATCCCCGGATACAAACCTTTCACAACCCGTGATAAATCAAACCTAGGTCCGTGATCCGTCTGTGTTCTTTTCTGTTCAGGTTTCGTTCTTACTGTTGCATCTTCAAACCGACCCTGAACATCAGCCTTGTGTTCCTCGACAGTTTT